>JACVJB010000163.1 GCA_015711775.1 Actinomycetota bacterium
GGATTCCGCCATATCTTCAGCCGATTCCCATGCTTTATAGCCAAGATTCTGCTTTATATGGCCTGCCTCTGCAAGAGACTGGTGATTGTATCCATGCAGGCCTATTTCTCCTCCAATGCTCATAAGATCCCTTCCGTAAAGAAGAAGATTTTTTTTCATAATATTTCCTGCGCTTTTAAATGGCGGCTTGGTATCATTATTGTATATTTCTATTACAAAACCGCTGTATTTTAAATCATACTTTTTTGCAAGCTTTATGATATCTGCCCACCATACTTCCCTGTAGAACTTTGGTATGTCCCTGGAAAAATCTTCATATATCTGCTTGTCTGTCCCCTCCGGAACAGGGGCCGGAAAATCATCGATATGAAGCATTTTTACATTTACTATCGGGTAAATGAGCTCAGGTTTTGCAAGACTGATAATTGAAGCAATTAGCCCCCTGTTGGTTTTTTCATTTAATGCTGTGCCGTTAAAGAGTATTAATTTTCCGCTTCCATAATTTTTTGACCATAAAAGAGGGTTTTTATCAAATGCAGAAATATGTATTTTAACACTGTCATCAAGGGCAAGTTTTATTGCCGAATTTCTTATCGCTTCATTATCTGACACAAAACCTTCTGCAGCAACCAGTACATCATCATAAAGCCTGATGCCGGTGTTAGCATAAAGTTTATTTGAAAAAGATTTTATTCCAAGGTTAGAATATATTTTTTCAAAAGTTTTATCTGCAACCGGCCTTACAAGAAATACCAGGCTGCCGCCGCTATTTGCATAATCAAAATATTCCTCAATATTTTCAAGCAAATCAAGTCTCTCAAAAGTAATAAAAATGCTATCATACTGATTCTTTTGACCGACACTGCCGTTGTACTGTATAAAATCATAATCTTTTTTCATATAATTGAGGGTTTTTTTAAGCTGTCCTGACACCATTACGCTATTAATTTCCTCTTCATTTGAAATTATAAGATATTTTTCAAATCCGGCGCTGCCGGGATCAGCATAGTCGCGTATATCAAGTTTTTTGGCTTCGGAAACTTCCAGCGGGATATTTAAATTCCGGACAAGGTTTAAAACGCCAAAACTTCTTAAAAACTGCACTCCTGCTGCAAGTACGACTATTGCTATTATAATTATTACAAGACGCCTTAAAAACATACCCTGCCGCCTTCCCAGAAACTTATTATGCCTTCAAGCTTTTCTGTGCTGGAAAAACTTTTTTCCTTTATTTTCTTCATGGCATTATTGAAGGCTTTATAGTTTTTTACGGCATAGAAATATTTCAGATAACATATGTATGGCTTCTCGCTCTCCGGAAAAGCAGTTAAAAATTTCCTGCAGATGTCAAGTGCGCTTTCATATTCTCCAAATATAATGGCGGCAGATATTTTATCCTCAAAATATTGCTCATTCTTAATATCACCGGATATAAGTTTGTCAAGGAGCATTGAATAGACATTTAAAAAATCATAATAATCAGTGCTGTCGGCAATGCCGCTGTTAAGATACTCTTTTAAGGTCGCGGCATATTTATTTGCTGATTCAATGTTATCACTGTCCCTTTCATAGTTTTCCTTCTCAAAAGCAATTTTGTTTTCAAACTGGTTTTTAATTTCCATAAGCGCAGCTGCTGCATAATGAGCAGTCTCTGAGTCACTGCTTTGCAGCGCTTTTTTTAGGCCGTATATGTGTCCGCTGAAGTTTTTCTTAAGTACATAAATAAGATATGATCTTTTTGCTTTGCTGTCATTAAACTTGAGGGAATCCTGAAGAGGTATTGTGTTTATTTCCTTCTCAAAGTCAACTGCCTCTTCGTGATAAATAAAATTCCTTTTATGCGTAAAAGAAACAAATTCTTTTATTTCCTTATCAGATTTAACTGTCACTCTGCCTGAGACGGCAAACACTATAATTAGGATAAACCCAATTACCGGAAGCAGTAAAACTATTATAAATTTTATAATACTGATTGAAAAACTTTCAAATTTTACAATTACGCCAAAATAAAGCAGACAGAAAATAAAATATGCCAGCATCATAAGAGAAAGATAGTTCTCAAACATCGGCTGTCTCCTCTGTAAATATGCTTGAATTTATTCCATGGCTGCTTAATCTGTCAACAATAATATGCGCATAATTGTTTTTAGTATTTGACAGCAGCACATAAACATTGCCGTCAGCGCCAAGTCCAATATAGTCGTTGTCCCTTATATCTTTTAAAATAATATCTGATATTTCTTTAAGCTCTTTGCCATCCATATCCACAGTAAGCAGCGAGTAACTCATATCCAGCTCTTCTTTGTATTTTTTTACTTCAGAGAGGATTTTTTCAAAGGTTTCAGCGTTTAATATTCTCGTATGCTCTAAATATCTTTTGTGCTGCAGGCTGTCGCTAAAATAATATGCCCTCTTTATTGCATTTGTTATAAGGTTTACAACTGTTGAAAAGAGATTTTCATAACTGATTGTAAGGTTTTCAAATTCGCTCTCATATATTGATATTACTGCTATTACCTTTTTTTCATCAACCACCGGAGCAATTATAAGCGGGGCATCAGGATTAAAATCACGATTGACAAAATTAGATCTTCCTTTAATTACTTCCCCGAAATAAGGCTTTTCATCTGTATTTATTGAGTTGGGAACCGAATCGCCGAGCGCTGAAGACCTTGCCTTAAGCCGCAAAAACTTTGAATCTGAAGAATCGCCGGTTACATATATTGAAACACTGTCTGTTTTCATTATTTTTTCAATTGCAGCAATTGCTCCCGAATAAACCGCTTCTATTTCAAGGCTGTCTACTTTCTGTATTGTTTCATAAATTGCGCTGAAACTGTCTTCAGTGTTTATTATCTGGTTCTCAAGCTCATTTTTTATCAGTCTTGTCTGGTTGTAAACATCAAGCAGGAAAGAGTATTTGTTTCCCAGGGCATCAAATGCAATTTCCCGTGACTCTATTTCCCTGTTTCTTCTCTCAATAGCATATCCTGTAATAATTCCAACAAGCAGATATATTGCAAGAGTTACAAGATTTTCGGGTGTATATATAAATGTAACAATGTCAGTCCCGGTAAAAATACTCATAGATATAAACAAAACAGAAGCCAGAAACATTGCCAGATATGCCTGGACCTGACCCCAGATAACTGCAGCTATTATTATGTATATTATGCTGTAATCTATTACTGTATCAGGAAGATTAATATTGAATAGCGTCTTGCCCCACTGCAGAAATGCAAAAACAGCAAAAAGAAGCAAATTCTCAAATATAGTAAGCGCTGTCCTGCCTGCAGACCTGACCCCCTTTTTAGGATTCCTTTCTTTTTTTCCAGCTTTTCTGCCTGCTTTTTTAATATTTTCTTCTGCCGCATTAAATGCTTCAACACATTTTTTTATGCCGCTTTCAATATCGGTAAGCGGCTTCCAACCTGTGGAATCCCGAAGATTTTTATTTGAAATATATTTTCTTGAAACCATGCCGGGCTTTTTATTTTTTTTAATCGAGCATCCTGAAATCTTCACAAGATCTTAACATTACTCAGCATTATATTTAACATTAGTTCTTTATACTGTGTTCAGTACAAAAAACAGGAGGTAGAAAAATGAGAAGAACCCGAAGTCTTAGCATGATCATTGTTTTGGCCTTGGCAGTAGTGGTTTCATTTGGATTGACCGGCTGCGGTCCTACCCAAACTGAAAGCGAATTGTTTACCATTACCGGCTCGGACAGTGAAGTTAATCTGGTACAATCACTGGTGGAAGCGTATGCAGAAGTGGATGAAAACACTGAGTTTTCGGTTCCCGGCGGCGGTTCCGGTGTCGGCATTGCTGCCATTATCAATGGCACTGCCGATGTAGCCAATTCCTCCCGTCCCATGAGCGCTGAAGAAATGGCGCAGGCACAAGCC
>JACVJB010000164.1 GCA_015711775.1 Actinomycetota bacterium
GGTGACAAATGCGGCATTATCATGATTTTTATCAGTAAATTCCTTGCTGAAAATAAAACCCTTTGCAACATCTGCGCCGGTTTTTCTACCGCTTAAAAGATCCCCAACCCATGTATTGAGCCCTGCATCATCAGGCTGCCTGCCAAGACAGAGCTGATAGAATCTTGTTACAAAAGCCTGGAGCTGGCTGTTATTGCCCGCACTTATATATGAAGGCGAGATAAGCCCGATAAGCATAACAACAGTTAAAACAATAACAAGATATTTCCACTTGCCATTAATCCTGCCTGTAATGTTCTTCATTGAACCCTCCCCGTTTATATTTTTAATAATCAGTTGTAAATGCTTTAGATTTTACATTAATTTGAATGATTTGTAACTTAAAAACCCGAAATTATTTCTTTTTATTTGATGAATGTATACCTGGCCTTGTAAGCGCAAAATCGTATTTTACCGGATCCCGGGCATCATACTTTTTAAGACATTCTGTTATCTGAAGCGCTGTTGCCATATCGGCCTGCTTTCTTTCTGTAAAACCGTACTGCAGGCAAACCCTGTGCATGTGTATATCAAGCGGAACTATAAGTTTTTTTGCAGGTATATTATCCCAGCAACCGCAATCAACATTATCTTTTCTTACCATCCAGCGCAAATACAGATTAATCCTTTTATATGCGCATTTTCCAGCAGGCATGGGAACAAGGCTGTTGTAGCATTCACATTTTCCCATCCTTAATTCTTTAACAAAATTAAGAATCGCCGGCAGAATTTCTTTATGTTTATCATACCCGGAAAGAAAGCATTCATTTAAAGAACCGAATTTTTTCAGTACGCTCCCAATGTTTAAGAGAAACTCTGAGAGCTCAAATCCTGTAGTAAACCGGTGTTTAAATGAAGAACAAGCAGAGCTTATGTAAGCGCTGTCTGCTGATTTTAAAAATTCTGACGGTTTTGGACCTAGTATGCCAAGAATAAATGAGACGCTTTTCAGTATCTGCCTAACCTGCCCGTACGCAAGAGATGAAGCAATAAGCCCCACAACTTCCCTTTCAGCAGGCTTATCGTAATTATATAAAAATTCAAGCGGATCCGGATGAACAAATTTTCTGTCATTATACCTGTCGTAAAGACTGTCGAGAAATTTTTTATCCGGCATCTTGCTCAATTTCAAACAAGCCCCAGGTCCCTGTGTTTTTCAAGTATTGTATCAGCCAGCGCATCAAGGGCAGCAAAATCATCAGTTGCGGGATATCCCTTGACTATTACAGGATCCAGAATTTCGGCTCCAACGCTGCCAAGCATGTCTGCAAGCTGCTCAACCATTTTTCCTCCCCAGCCATAAGAGCCTATAACTGAAAGATACTTTGTTTTGGGCCTTAAAGCCTTTACAAGATAAGCTGCAAAAACAGCCTTGGGATGAGGGCCGGCAAGAACTGTCGGAGAACCTATTACTGCGGTGGCAGCATCCGTAAGCGCCATCGCTATTTCTCCTATGTCTGCGTCGCCAAGATTAAATGCCTTAACTTCTATACCGCGCTTTTTTAAAGCATTCCCAAAATATTCTGCAATTGCTTCCGTACTTCCATGCATTGAAACATATGCCAGCAGGACCTCATTTTTTACCGAATCTGAGCTCCACTGACTGTAACACTCTGTGATAAAGTCCATACTTTTGTAAAGAGGGCCGTGGCTTGGAGCAAGTATTTTGACATCAATCCCGGCTATTTTTTCAAGATTTTTCCTTATTACGCTCCTGAAAGGGCTCATTATTTCCGCATAATATCTTTTTGCAGGCAAATAAACTACATCGGTATTTTCTACAAACAAACCATCTTTTGCATTAAAAGCATAATGCGAACCAAAAAAATCGCAGGAAAAAAGTATTTTATCTTCAGCCAGGTACGTTACAAAAGTTTCGGGCCAGTGCACCCATGGGGTGAATATAAATTTTAAAGTTTTATTTCCAAGAGAAAGCTCTTCGCCGTCTTCTATTATTTTAAACCTGTCAGGGGTGACTTTTAACATGCTGCACAGCTCTGACCTGCATTTTTCATTTGTAACCACAACTGCGCCGGGGTAAGCCAAAAGAAGCGCAGGGATTGAACCGGAATGATCCTGTTCCCCGTGATGTGATATTATATAGTCTATTTTATTTATGCCGGTATTTTCCAGGTTTTTCAGCAACACATCTGTTTTTGGAGGATCAGCAGTATCTATAAGGGCAGTTTTACTGCTGCCTTTAATAAGATATGAATTATATGTGGTGCCGTCAGGAAGAGGGATCAGTTCATCAAACACCCTTCGGGCCGCATCATTAACTCCAACATAATATATATCCTCTTTTAACATTGCATTTTGCATATTAGCACTCCTGTCTTTTTTCAGTACTGCCTTATTAATAAGTTTTAAAAATCAGCGCATGGAAATTATGCCTGCTGCACAAATTTATTGCAATGGTGCTGGTCCCTGTATTATCTTTTCCATAGGCCATGAAGATTACAGTATTCTCTCACTACGGCATTTTTATCATCAATGCAAAAAGATGCCCCGGGAGCGTCTCCTGGGTTTAAAAATTGCCTGTATGCTTGGCTGGCCTGTATAACTTCTATCCATTCTATGTAATGGCTTTCCTCCATCGGGTGGCTTACGCTTCCAACTTTTACATCCATACCGGTTTCAGTTAAATTAACAACCGGCACATGTTTTTCAACAGCAGCATCCACTGTATTTTCAACATACAGTTTCATTGGCTCATTGCAGCAAACAAGTTCGCCTTTTCCGCCATGAAGCATTTCAACAATATTTCCGCAGATTTCGCATTTGTAAATTTGCAGTTTTTCCGTCATTTTATTCTCCTTTAAATTCATTTATTAATCTTATTATATAATAAAAATTATATAATAACTGCTAAGTTTTAAATTATTATAACCTGTTGTTGATTATTTCTTCAAGTTCATTTGCAATAACTGAATGCAATTGCAGAGTGCGGACAAATCAGTAACCGGGAAAATAATCAAGGTTTATGGCAGACTGGCTAATTCCATCAGCAACAAGGCCTTCCTCAACAGATTTAACAAGCCCGCCCGGGCCGGAAATATAATAGATTTTTTCCCGGTAATCAGGAACAGCTATTTTAATAAGGCCGATATCGCACCTTTGAGGGCTAATAATATATCTTATTTTGAATTTGTTAAAATTTACCGCTACTCTGTCCAATTCATCCTTAAAGACAATTTCATTATCACGGTTACTGTACAGAAGATAAATACTGCCATTGCCCAGCTCTTTCTTATACTCAAGATCAAGTATAATGGATCTGAAAGGTGTAATGCCTATACCCCCTGCAACAAGAACATATTCTTCGGTAAAGTTATTTATTATAAATTCCCCTTTCGGCGGCAAAGCAGAAATGCTGCTTCCCTTCTCAAGCGAAAACAGCGCTTTTTTGAAAGTGCTACTTTTATCAAATGCAAATCTTGTTGTAATCATCACAAAACCCTCATGAGGCGCGCTTGAAATTGTAAAAAAGCGGTTAATCCCCCGCTCATCCGGGTTTTGATGAGGAAGCGTAAACTGCATATACTGTCCGGCATGCCAGTCTATCTTGTTTGCAGGCGCAAAACAAAATGAAGTGCAATCACTGCTCCTTACAATTTTTTCAGTTAAAGTAAGAATCATTATTCACCGGTAGTTATTAAAAATATTAATACCATTTAAATAATCCCTGCACCTTTAAGCAGCAATATATGCAATAAATATAAACGGTATTTTATATGTATATAATATAATATTTTTGTCTTAAGTGCATTAAAAAACATAGGCAGAGCTGTTTTGATTAATTTGCGAAAAAAATTGCAGACTGCCAAAATGCTACAAGA
>JACVJB010000165.1 GCA_015711775.1 Actinomycetota bacterium
AAATCATGTAATACCTACCGGGCAAAATGCAAGATTTTCGTCACCGTTGGGGGTTTATGATTTTATAAAAAAAAGCAGCGTGGCAAATTATGACAGGCAAGCGCTTGAAAGTGAAGCAAAGCATATAAGCGTTTTTTCTGATTTTGAAAATCTGGTGGCGCATAAAAATTCCATAGAGATAAGGTTTAAAAAATGAAATTAAAATTAAAGCCGTGGATAAACGACCTTCCCGGCTATGTTGCGGGCAGGACAATAGAAGAAATAAAAAATAAGTTTAAATTACGTGAAGTCTATAAAATGGCTTCAAATGAAAACATACTTGGCCCGTGCAGCCAGGTGCGCGAGTATCTTAAGGGAAGTCTTGACGATATAAATTATTATCCTGACAGCGATGCAGCCAATATAAGGGAAGCAATAGCTTCAAAATACGGGATTGAAGCCGGCAATATTATAATGGGCAACGGGACAGATCAGATAATAGAAATGATATGTGACTGTTTTATAAGAGAGGGTGATAATATTGTAAATGCTGATCCCAATTTTATTATTTATGAAAAAGCCGCTTTAAAGTGCGGCGGCCATGCTATAAAGGTTGCTCTTAAAAAAGAAGATTTCAGCCAGGACGCAAGGAAAATTGTAAATGCTGTTAATGAAAGAACAAGAATAATATTTCTTGCAAGCCCCCATAATCCCACAGGAACAATACTTAATGAAAATGATTTAATTTTTATTTTAAACAATACTCCGGATGAAGTCCTGGCGGTAATAGATGAGGCATATTATGAATATCTTGAAGACTCCTTCAGGACAGACACAATAAAATATATTAAAAAATATTCAAACCTGATTTCTTTGAGGACATTTTCAAAAATATACGGTCTTGCCGGACTAAGAATAGGCTACGGTATTGCTGATTCAGAATTAATAGCGTCATTAAATAAAATAAGGCTGCCTTTTAATACGAGCCTTATTGCGCAAAAAGCTGCGGCAGCAGCAATTGAAAATGACCATTATATAGAAATTGTTAGAAAAGAAATAATTGATGAAAAAAACAAGTTTTACAGGTTTCTTGATAGCACCGGCATAGAATATATTAAATCACATGCAAATTTTATACTTATAAGAACAGGCGGCAAAAGCGCAGGTATTGTGCAAAAGCTGCTTGAAAGCGGTTTTATTGTAAGACCAGGTACAAATCTTGGTTTTGAGGATTATATAAGAGTGACAATATCTGTGCCTGATGTAAATGAAAAATTCATAAAAAAATTCTCTGAAATATTAAATTATTTTTATGGCAGTAAATAAGACTTGCCGGTCATTATTTTTTCATCAGGGCAGGTTTTTATTTTTAGTCAATATTTAACAGGAAGGAAAGGAAACATGAAATGGCAACAATTGTAACAGGAAAAAACACAGAGGTAAAATTCGGCCAGGGACTTCCTACAGTAATAATTGCTGAAAGGATTAACCCTACTGGAAGAAAAGCTCTTGCAGAAGAGCTTAAAGCCGGAAGGCTTGATATTGTTAAAAATGATGCAATCAGGCAGACAGAAGCAGGGGCTCACATTATAGATGTTAATGTCGGAGCTGTCGGGGTTGATGAAGTTGAAATGCTTCCAAAAGCAATTAAAACTGTAATGGAAGTTACAGACAGGCCGATATGCATTGACTCTGCAAATCATAAGGCTATAAAAGCGGCCCTTGAAGTATATCCTTACAAGGCTCTGATTAACTCTGTAAACGGCAAGGAAGAATCAATGGATGAAATACTTCCCCTTGTCAAAGAAAGCGGCAGCGCTGTGGTGTGTCTTACAATGGATGAATCAGGCATAAAAAATGACGTGCAGTCAAGGGTCAGTGTTGCAAGAAAGATAATACAAAGGGCAGATTCCCTGGGAATTGCCCGGGATGACCTTGTTTTTGACTCTCTTGTTATGACTGCTTCAACAGACGTCAATTCCGGTAAGATAACGCTTGAAACGATGAGGCAGATTGTTGAGGAATTTGGCGTATCAACTACTATGGGTGCATCCAATATTAGTTTTGGCATGCCTAACAGGGAATTGCTTAATATCCATTTTATAACAATGTCAATTATTAACGGACTGACGGCTCCAATAACGGATCCATTAATTGATGGACTTATCGGCGCAATGAGGGCAGCAGATTTTCTTGCAGGAAGGGACCCTTACGGAATGATTTATATATCTGATTACAGGAAAAAATAATTTCCCTGTAATTTAAGGTAATAAGATTTTTAAAATAAAAAAAGCCATGTAAATGCCTTTAAAAAGGTGGCGGAAGTTTATATGGCTTTTTTTATTGAATTGTTGCCGGATCTCTTCTATAATCTTGAACTGATAAAGAGACGGATATGGCTTTATCTGTGCCCGCCAATTGTATGTCTGGTTGCGGGACCTTTGTATAATATCCAAAAAAAAAGGAGACAGGAAATGGCAGAGGTAATACTCAAAGATCTGACAAAGAAATTTGACGATGTGGTGGCTGTAGATAATATTAACACCACAATCGAGGATCGGCAGTTTGTAGTGCTGGTCGGTCCTTCAGGATGCGGGAAAACTACAACTCTTCGTATGATAGCAGGCCTTGAAGAGGCAACCAGCGGGGAAATATACATTGGTGAGCGTCTTGTAAACAATGTTCCCCCCAAAGACAGGGATATAGCAATGGTTTTTCAGAACTACGCTCTTTATCCTCATATGAATGTATATGATAATATGGCATTTGGTTTAAAGCTTAGAAAGACCCCAAAAGCTGAGATAATCTCAAGAGTTAATGAAGCTGCAAAGATATTAAAAATAGAAGAGCTTTTAAAAAGAAAACCAAAGCAGCTTTCAGGCGGACAGCGCCAGAGGGTTGCGCTCGGGCGTGCAATTGTGCGTAATCCAAAAGTTTTTCTAATGGATGAACCGCTTTCCAACCTTGATGCCAAACTGAGGGTGCAGATGAGGACAGAAATAGCAAAACTTCATGAAAGGCTCAATGCAACCATTATATATGTAACTCATGACCAGACAGAGGCCATGACAATGGCAGACAAGATAATAATAATGAAAGACGGGCTTGTGCAGCAGGCAGGGGACCCCCAGACAGTTTATGATCATCCTGCAAATATGTTTGTTGCAGGTTTTATTGGAAGCCCTGCCATGAATTTCCTCGATGTAACTGTTACAGATAAATACACTCTCAAAAATCCGAAATTTGAAATAAATACTGCAGATAATATTAAAAAAGTGATTCAGGACAATAATCTTATTGGTAAAGATATAATTGTCGGAATCCGTCCGGAAGACCTTGAGGATAACGTATTTGTGCATGACAAGCATGATAACGCTATTATAAATGCGCCTGTTGAAGTAACCGAGCCTATGGGTGCTGAAATCTATGTATATATAGATATAGAAGGCGTACTTATTACAGCAAGAGTAAATCCAAGATCATCAGCCCATGTGGGCAAACCGATAGATTTGCATGTGGACCTTGAAAAACTGCATCTTTTTGACAGGCAGACCGAAAAAGCATATATATAGGGATAATGTGTAAAATATTTTAATACTGTAAAAACAGAGTCCGGCCCAAAAAGCCGGATTCTGTTTTAAAGCTGCAGGATTTGTTCTTTATTTTAACTTTATATAAAATTATTCCATGAGTGAAAACACGTATGATGTCATAATATCCGGCTGCGGACCTTCAGGCAGTCTTCTCGGGTATCTGCTTGCACAAAATTCCATTAAAACTTTAATACTGGAAAAAGAGCATTTCCCAAGGCATAAAACATGTGCCGGCGGCATACAGCACAGGGCTGTTGGGCTTCTGCCATATGATATTTCTTCTGTAATTGAAAGGACA
>JACVJB010000166.1 GCA_015711775.1 Actinomycetota bacterium
TCGCCAGTAATTAAAACCTCTGAGTTGGTGTTTCAATTTAACAAAAGCTAACTTTTAGCCTTTCAACTTTTTAAAGCCCCATCCTTAAAAGTATATGGCAAATAATAAAAAATAATATTTTCATTATTTTAAAATACAGCCTTTTTATTTGTTATTAAGTCATATTCTAAATATAATTAAAAAAAGGGGATGGCTCCCTCTTACCTGATGATTTTTTACATAATTTTTTTCTTAAACTAAGTGAAAGGAATAAGCATAATTATGGAATATATAAAAATTCTTTTTTATGTTTTTATCACTGTTCTTATTCTTTCTATGATTTTATCTGCAACAGGTTGCCTGTCCAATGAAAAACTCTACGATGTGTCACAAAAGATGAAGAAAATGTGTTAATGAATTTTAAGAAGGTGCCCAGGCACCTGAAGCCAATTAAAAAAAGGGACAGTTCTCTTTTTTATGCCGTTTTGTTTTTTTAGAAAAGTGAAAGGAATGTTTAAAAAAATGATAAAAGAACTTTCAGCAAATGACTTAAAAATAGTTCTTGACAGTAAAAAACTAAACTGTAATTCAACCGATGAGCTTACACCTCTGGAAGGCATTATAGGTCAGGACAGGGCAGTAAAAGCGCTGAGGTTCGGGCTGAATATTGCAAATAGCGGATTTAATATTTTTGTTTGCGGGTATTCCGGTACCGGCAGGACAACCAGTGTAAAGGAATTTGTGCAGGAGACTGCAAAAACCAGGCCGACTCCATCTGACTGGTGCTATTTAAACAATTTCAGGGATTCGTATCAGCCAAATGTAATTGAGCTGCCACCCGGGAGAGGAAAAAAATTCCAGGATGATATTAAAAGTTTTGTTGATTCAGTGAAGAGCCTTCTGCCTAAAGTATTTGAGAGCAAGGATTATACAGAAAAAAGGGACGCAATTATTAAAAGCGCAAGTGAGATAAGGCAGGGTCTTTTAAACGGCTTAAACAGCAGAGCGCAGTCACAAGGGTTTATTTTAAAAACTACCCAGATAGGTGTATTTATTGTACCTGTAATAAACGGCAAAGTTTTAAATGATCAGGAATTTTTAAAGCTTGATGAGCAGGTAAAAGATCAAATCCAGAAAAAAAGAATTTTGGTCAATGATGATATGAAAAAAACAATGGATACTGTAAGTGCATATGATAAGAAACTGGCAGAGGATATTAAAAAACTCAATCACGATGCTGCGCTTTATGCAATTGAGAAATTTATAACCGACATAAAAGAAGATTATAAAGATGTGGGGGAAGTTGCAGAATTTATTGAAGAAGTGCAAAAGGATATTTTAAAAAATGTTGACATCTTTATACCGAACTCATTAAATGCAAACCAGCAGCAGGTTGTTTTTCCGTGGCTTAAGGAAGTTCCGTTTAAGAAATATGAGGTAAATCTTATTGTTGATAACTCTGTTCTGTCTGGGGCTCCTGTAGTTATAGAGCAGAACCCCACATACCAGAATCTTTTTGGCAGGATTGAAAAAGAAGCTCAATTTGGAGTTTTGACTACAGATTTTACTATGATAAGAAGCGGTTCCATGCACAGGGCAAACGGTGGTTTTCTTGTTATTCCAGTTGAGGAATTGCTTAAAAATTTATTCTCCTGGGACAGCCTGAAGATGTCACTTATGAATAAAAAAATAATGATAGAGGAAGCTTCGGAAAAACTTGGCTATGTGTCAACCAAGGGACTAAGGCCCGAACCTGTGCCTCTTGATATCAAAGTGATACTCATAGGAAACCCCATATACTTTAACTTACTTTTTTCGCTTGATGATGATTTTAAAAAACTATTCAAGGTAAAAGCTGATTTTGATCTTAGTATGGACAGAAATGATGAAAATATAAAAAATTATGCCAGGTTTATATGTACAATCTGCAATAAGGAAAAACTAAAACACCTGGAAGCCTCTGCAGTCGCAAAAGTGATAGAGTATAGTTGCCGGCTTGCAGAAAACAAGGACAAGGTTTCAACAAGGTTTTCAGATATAGCAAATATTATAACTGAGGCAAATTATTATGCTGCCTGCGAAAACTCAAAATATATAAAAGCGATTCACATTAAAAAAGCTATTGAAGAAAAAATACTAAGGTCAAATCTTATTGAGGAAAAAGTTAAGGAGTATATAAATAACGGCACAATACTAATAGACACCGAAAGTTCTGTGGTAGGTCAGGTAAACGGGCTCTCCGTTACAGGCAATGGTGATTATTCATTCGGCAGACCCTCAAGAGTCACTGCTTCAGTTGGCGCCGGAAAAGACGGCATTATAGATATTGAAAGGGAGACAAAGCTTGGAGGACCCATACATACAAAAGGCGTACTTATACTTAGCGGTTATATTGCTCATAAATATTCAGTTGATAAACCCCTTAATCTGTCTGCAAGAATTGTATTTGAACAGAGTTACGGCGGCATTGAAGGAGACAGCGCATCAAGTGCAGAGTTGTATGCATTGCTGTCTGCCCTTTCCGAAGTCCCGGTAAAACAAAACCTGGCAGTTACCGGATCAGTGAACCAGAAAGGCCGGGTTCAGGCAATAGGCGGAGTAAATGAAAAGATAGAAGGATTTTTTGCAGTGTGCAATGAAAGGGGACTCACAGGAGACCAGGGGGTGCTTATACCTGAAAGTAATATAAAAAACCTCATGTTAAAAGATGAAGTGATTGATGCTGTAAGAGATAAAAAATTTCACATTTATCCGGTTACTACAATTGAAGAGGGAATCGAAATACTTACAGGAATTAAAGCTGGCCAGTTAAACAGTGAAGGCAAATATGAGGAAGGCACAGTTAATTATATGATAAATAAAAAGATTGAAGAGCTTGCGGAAAAAATGAAGAGTCTTACAGCCAACAACATTATGAAGGATGAATAAAAAGAGCACCAGGTAATAAAACTGCAGTTAAGGCCCACATAAACGAAGCTACTTTGTTTTCCATCTCCTGAATATAAGCAGGCTATCAGTTTTTCATCATCATCCCACAATACTGAGAATATAGATATAAGAATTGATGTGGAGCCGCAAAATTTTACTTTCTGAAGATATTAGACCTTTTATCTTTGAGCCCGCTGATTCCAAAAAGATAGTTTCATTTAAGAAATATTTAGAAATCAGTAAATTATAGCTCGGAAATTAGTATATAAAAGCATATAAAAGATAATCCAAATAAACAAAGTATTTGCATAATATTTAATAAATATGTATAATATGCAATATTATAGAATACGGATTAAAATGTTTCAAAAATATAATAAGCTTTAGAAATTATATAAACATGAAAAAATTTCAGGAAGATAAAACAAAATATGAATAAAAAAATTAAAACTGCAGTGATAGGTGGTTCAGGATATACGGGTCTTGAACTTGTAAAGCTGCTTATAAAACACAAATACGCAAACTTAAGTCTCCTGGCGTCAAATACTTACAGGGACATGGCTCTGCAGGATGCATTTGCATATTTTAAAAACTTGAACTGTGCCGGTATTGTATTTAAGGCGACTGACAGCATAACATGTAACGATTTCACAGGCATTGACCTGGTTTTTCTCTTTCTTCCTCCGCATAAATCCATGGAATTTGTAAGCAGGCATCTTAAAAACTACAGTGGAGCGGTTATAGATATAGGCAGTGATTTCAGGATCAAGGACCCTGGTTCATATAAAGAATGGTATGGCAAAGAGCACCTTGCCAGTGATATGCTTAAAGACTTTATATATGGCCTTCCGGAAATAAACGGTGAACAGATAAAAAAAGCAAGATTTATTGCAAATCCCGGATGCTATCCCACATCAGTGCTCTTATGTCTTGCGCCGCTTGCCGGGC
>JACVJB010000167.1 GCA_015711775.1 Actinomycetota bacterium
ATAGAACAAAGATTTTTAGACGAGGTTATAAAAGATATAGATAATGCCATAGACAAAGCATTCAAATATAGGAATGAACAAAAGGCTCTATCTATATGCTATCATGGGAACGCAGCAGATCTTTATAAAAGGCTTGTCGATAGAGGGATGCTCCCCGATATAGTTACAGACCAAACGTCAGCACATGACGAATTAAATGGTTACGTACCGAATGCAATGTCCTACGAAGAAGCTATCAGGCTCAGAGAAAATTCCGGTATAATTCTTGAAAAAGGAATTTATCATTTTGCTCTCTGGCCGGAAAAAGATAATGCAATTGCGCTGGTGGGTTTCCAGCAAGGTCTTGTTGAAAATGACATAGTTATAACAGATCTTGATGAAGAAATTGAAATGTATTATTAAATGCCTTTAAGGAATAACCGGGGAAAATTTAAGCCATTTGTAAAAAATCATTTATTTTTGAAAGGGTAAGCATGAAAAGCAAAGTGGAACTTGGGGTAAATAATGCGTTTGCAGTTAAAAAATGGATTGAGCCTGAAGAATGGGTCCGGGTGATTGTTGAGGAAATAGGGTCAAAAAATATTCAGGCTTCCTTAGATCTTTTTTACCCCTGTTTAAAGGAAGCTGATTATTCCTATATATGCAGTGACATAAACAGGGCACTTCAGAAGTATGGGGCACGAATTTCAAGTACTTTCACAGGTCTTAATGCTTATCTGCAGAATATGCTTGTCCACCCTGAACCAGTTGTAAGAAAAGCAGCGCTGGATTATTATGCAGACGCCATAAAAGTATCTGCAAAAATAGGCTCACCGGTAATAGGAGGCCATCTTCTTTCTTTTACAATAAAAGACTATAACAATAAAGAAAGGCGCGCTTTTCTAATGCAGTCTTTTTTTGAATCAATGGAATATCTGTCGAAAGTGGCATATGAATATAAATTAAAATCCCTTACCTGGGAGTATATGCCTAGTCCTTATGAGCCGCCACATACCATAGAGGAAGCTGTAGAGCTTTATAAAGAGGTAAATAAACGAAGTTTTTTACCTGTATATCTGACTTTTGATCTTGGGCATACAACTGCCTTTAATCTTGAGAAAGGCAATAAAAATAGAGACGTATTTTATGTGCTTGAAAAAATCATCCCTTATACTGATATAATACACCTTCAGCAATGCGATGGAATACAGGACAGGTACTGGCCTTTTATACCTGAGTATAATAAAGCAGGTATCATTGAACCTAAAAAGATAATTAATCTCATAAATAATTATTCAGACCATAAAATAAATCTTATGCTGGAATTTATGCACGGTTTTGAAGTTAGCGGTGATAAGATTATAGAAGACTATAAAGCCAGCCTGGAATACTGGCTGGAATATTTATAAAAGGTTTTTTAAAGTAAGTTGTTATATATGTATTTACAGTTAATGATACCTTCGATATGCCTGGAAACTGTCCGGCAAAAGTAGCATACTTGCTGTATAGACTAAAAATTTAGAAAAGAGAATATTGAAATTAATAATATTATAAATTAAAATATGCATGCTTATAATTATTTTTATTTACTTATTTAGCTACAAATATATTCAATAATAAAATATACCAGGAGGTGAAAACAGTTAATAAATACTTTTACCGAACTTTAATCTAAGGGAGGTGAAAAAAAGAAACAATTTTTTCATTATCAAAAAAAGAAAAGGAGAAACAAGTGAAAAAAGCTATAATTTTGTTAATAACGGTTATGCTTGTTGTGTCTCTGTCCTTTATAGGGATTGGATGTAAAGAGACAGGAGCAGCTGAAACAACAGCAGCCGCAGCTGAAACAACAGCAGCCGCAGCTGAAACAACAGCAGCCGCAGCTGAAACAACAGCAACAGGGACTGCAGAAATGACATACTCGCAAGCTCCTATGCTTGACAGTATGGGTCTTCCACCAGTAGAGGAAAGACTTCCTGAAAACCCTAAAGTCATCACTCCATTTGAATCAGTTGGAGAATATGGAGGGTCATTCCAGAGATCTGTTGCATTTTTCCCGCCGGATGAACGTATACCTACAACTTTTGCTCCGGAAGGATTCTGGGAGCTTAACAAGCCAATGGCCGGAGAGGGACCTGTAACGCCAAATGTTGCAGAAACCTGGGAATGGAATGCAGATGGTACCGAACTTATCATTAATTTAAGAAAAGGACTGAAATGGTCGGATGGCGAGCCATTTACAGCAGATGATGTTGTATTCTTCTGGAATGATGTTGTTGCAGATCCGGAAGTGTCATTTCCATGGTATTATGGCAGCATGTACTATCAGTCTGACGGCAGTGCGCCAATTGTAACAAAAATAGATGAAGATACTGTAAAGTTTGAATATATTGAAACAAGCTTCCTTAATGAAGTACGATATTCTGAGGTTGCTTTCATCGCTCTTCCGGAACATATTCTTGCACAATATCATCCAAAGTATAATGCAGACAGCGATTATGCTACCTTTAATACAGAAATACTTACATTTGAAGGTAAGTCATACAATGTTACAATAAGCCCATGGTATATGGAGTCTTTTGATCCTGAACAGAAAATGACTCTTGTCAGAAATCCCTATTACTTTAAAGTTGATACTGCGGGTCAGCAGCTTCCTTATATGGATAAGGTGGAGATATATGTAGTAGGCGACAGGCCATCAGTTGCACTGGGTCTTGTGACCGGTGAAATTGACTGGGATGGCATGTGGGTTGGACTGCCTCATTATCCAATGCTGGTTGATGCACAGGAAAAAAGCGGTTTAATGATTGGTAAGTATCTTGCTCCTGGTATGCAAATAATGTTTAATATGGATGCCCCTGACAAAGAAGCAAGAGCTGTTATAAGGGATGTTAATATAAGGCGTGCAATCTCAATGTCAATTGATAGAGATTCTATCAACAGGGCTCTTCAATTTGATCAGGGTATTACGGTAGGAGCAGGCTGGACACCTGACTCAGCATACTATGAAGAAGAGTGGGGCACCCTGTATACTGAGTTTGATCTGCCAGGCGCCAGGGCTATGCTTGATGAAGCAGGAATAGTTGATACAGATGGCGACCGTATTAGAGAATTACCTACAGGGGAAAAATGTGAACTGATATGGGACGGTTATGTTCATGACCTTTATACCCCAATGCAGGAAATGATCGTTGCAACAGTAAAACAAGCCGGTATTAATCTTATAATAAACCAACAGCATCAAACTCTTCATACCGAAAATATGCGTGCAGGAAAATATGAAATGTCGACATATGACTTCTATTATGCTGTAGAACCTTTCCTTGAGTTATCAGCATGGCTTCCATATCTGCCAGGTTCATTGACAGCATGGCATCTAAATGGTGACACTGACCCGGTTAGCCCTGAATTTACGAAGTTTACTGAATTACTGATAAAAGGTGCAACTGCTGCAACTTATGAAGAACGACTGGAAATTGGAAGGGAAGCCGGAAAGATTGCTGCAGAACAGTGCTGGCTACTGCACATCGGTCTGCAAAATAGACCATACGGATATCAGCCATGGATGAGAAATATTCCTGAAAAAGCCATAAGGGTACAGGAATTAGGTGTTCAGGAAATGCCATTTGCATGGTATCAGGTTTGGAAAATAGCTGAAAAAAGATAATTTGAACATACTTAATATTGTATAATTATTGAAAAACTATTTGAAAAGTAAATCAAAGTAATTAAAAAATGCAGGAAGCGACAGAAGATCTGTCGCTTCCTGAAAAAAACAGTAACAAAAAATTTAATTTTTAAAGATTTTTATTAATATTTTTTATCCTTTTATTTTATTTTTGCAGTAAAATAATTTTC
>JACVJB010000168.1 GCA_015711775.1 Actinomycetota bacterium
TACTCCGTCGACCTGCTGTTCCGGGCGCTGGTCATGCAGTCGGGCAACGACGCGGCGAACGCGCTGGCGCGGGCCGCCGGTGGGGTGGACGCGACGCTGCAGGCGATGGACGCCGCCGCCGAGCGGCTCGGCGCCTTCGACACGGTCGCCGGGACGCCGTCCGGCCTGGACGTCGCCGGGCAGTCCTCCTCGCCCTACGACCTGGCGCTGATCTTCCGCGCGCTGCTGGAGAATCCCGCCGCAGCAGCCTCAACAACTTTGTCGAAATCGCGCGGTTCCGCTTCAAAAGCCATGCCGTACTGCATTCCCGAACAGCCGCCGCCCGACACAAACACGCGCAGCACATGATTGGGAATTTGGCGCTGCTCAAGCAGCATCTTGATGATCTGAACTGCCGCAGGCGTGACACTCAAGATCGGGGTTGTCTCGACCATCGTCTCTGATTTCATCTGCATAGGATCAACAGCGGCCATGCGTTTTTGACAGGTAGCCTTAAAATTTATTTAGATAACTATCTGCATGAAATTATAAGCATGCATATACATGATAATTTTGGTGATGTTAACAGGGATTACAGGTATGCTGCAGATGACAAACATCTAATCCCCGGCAATGGACACATAGATTGGGCTAACTTTATTGAAAAAGTAAAGAAAAGCTATGATGGCGCTTTTGTTTTTGAAATAATACCGCAACCTGAAAGCAACAATATTGAAGATCTTTTAGGGGATATAAAAAGTTTTATTAAACAATTTTGCCTTTAAATCATTTCTTGAGCTATAAAAATAACGTATTTCGTTAGAAAAGAAAACAATGGCCAGAATGTACTGAAATTTAATTATCTTGAGTAAAGATTTTCCCATGAGATATCTCTCACTTTATAAATAAGTTTCTGCTCAATATCAGGCGCCTCGGCGCCATCCCATTTATATTTAAAACCGTCATAATAATAACTGCTCCAGTCCATCGTCATGCTTTCGTATAAAAAGCTTGTACCCTTTTCTGTAGCAAGGTTCATATAATAATCCCTGCCCATAAATCCGTCTTCCTGGGTTATATCTACAGGTATCCAGCCGTACCCGGGGAGCTTGACCTCCACCCATGCATGGCCTATATCTATCTCCTGGTTTTCTTCGCGCAGAATCAGAGCAGCTGGTATGCCTGCTGCAACTCTTGAAGGAATACCTGCTGCCCTTAGCATGGCTACATAAAGAATTGCATAATCTGCGCATACGCCTTTTCCAATCTTCAGTATTTCGGATGCGCTCATAAACTCATAACCCCTGTCCTCGGCCCTTGGAAAATCGTAATACAGCTTTGAAGCTATATAATTGTATATTTTCTTTGCTTTTATAACGGGGTCCGTTTCGCTTCCGGCAGCTTTTTTAACTGCATCAATTATTACAGGGCTGTCAATATCTATAAAAAGATCTTCGCCTGTATATTCCTTAAGGTCGCTGTCGCCTATTTCATAATCAAGGTTTTTTGTGTTAAGCGACTTAATATCATATTCGTACATTGTCACATTATTTGTAAGGCTTGCTTTAAACTCCTGTCCCTTTGAAACTGTTATGTTTTCACCAAACTTAAAATGTGTTAAAAGATTCCAGCTTCCATCAAAAACCTCATTTACTTCCGGTATGCTTGCCTCAATACTATTTACAACCTGGTAAGGAGAAAAATTCTGTGGCGTGCGCAGATAGCATTCAAGGTTTTTTATTTTAATATCTCCTTTGTTTAAAAGCAGGCATTCAATAGTGACAGTAAAATTATGCTCCCTTAACGGTTCAATTATAATTTCTGCTTCCTCAACTGTAATTTGAACAGTTTCACTGCTTTCAAACGTGCCGTCTGAAACAGTTAATTTTACTTCATAAATGCCCGGATTTTCAAAAATAAAGGTAACTTTACTTTTTTCCTCTGTCATTTCAGACCTCAGTGAAATATCATCAATATAATCTCCCATGACATACCTGTTATTTATATCAGTTACTTCAATTCCATTTACATGCCAGGTATAAAAAAGATCTCCATGTTCAGGATCATAGGAGTCTTCTGCAGACAGATAAACCGGATTATTATTTGAAAATACATTTCCTGAAAGCCTGTCTCCGTAAATATTGATGCTTGCAACCGGCTCTATATTGGCTCCTTGCTGGCCATCTTGTACAATCATTCCTTCACCGGGCTCTTTTTTTTGTATTCCGATTATTAAAAGTCCGTTAAATCCATCAGCAATGTAGCCGTAATCGCCGTCTATTGCAATATCATAGGAATTTCCGTTTGTAACAAGTGAAGTTGTTATTGCCGGGCTGCCGGGCTCGCTTATATTAATTACGCTCACCCCACCTTCATTATTGGAAACAAATAAAAAATCATCTTTCATATCTATTTCCCAGGCTCCTCCCGGAATACTGGTTTTTCCTTCAGGCGCCGGGTTTTTAGCATCTGAAATATTTACAATCTGCAATGTGCTGTCTTTATAGTCGTCTATCTCTTCATCATAAATACTGCTTGTCAGATATGCGTATTTCTCCCTGGCATAAACTGACCAGGAGTTTGCAGGAACACTGCATGAGCCTGCAATAGAAGGCTTTTCTTTATCAGAAATATCGACAGTAAAAAACCGGCTTTGTCCGGAATACTGTTTTTTATCAAAATCATAGTAAGTGTTATTTATATATGCATACCCGTTCTGTACAAAAATCCCATTGGGCTGTCCTTCTATGTCGCAGTATCCTGTAATTTTCGGGTTTGTTTTATCCTTAATATTAACTATCTCAAGCTTGCTCTTAAGAGCATCGCCGGTATAATCAGTGGTATTTAAATAAGCATAATCCCCTTCTATAACAAGGCCCTGTACCGACTTTTCACTGCCTTTGCCTGAAATATAATCACCCACAACTTCCGGGTTTTTTTTATCTTTAATATCAACTATTTTAAAACCGCAAACGCTGTAAACAGCAGGCATTCCGTTTTCTGTCTGACTATTGTCCTTATCATTGCTTATCCATTCTGTATATGAAATATATGCGTACTCACCCGCAAGTATTACTATATTGGCTGCATTTATGCCCTGGCACTTACCGGTAATTTGCGGATTTTGTTTATTTCTTATATCTATAACATATAATACTCCAAGGTCATTTGTAAGGTAGGCATATCCTCCAAAGGCTTTAACATCTATTGCCTGGCCGGGTACTTTAAGCTTTGATATTATCGAAAGTTCAGGGGCAGTAAGCGGCGTGGTTTCTTCTGGCACTGTTTCAGCAGTTTCGCTTTCAACGGCTGCTGTTGTTGTTGCAGTAGCTGAATCTGCCTGAGCGGATGATTTAAAAAAATCATAGTCAATATCAAAACAGCAGGCTGCCTGCAAAATTAGCAAAGGCAACAGGATCAGGATCATGACTGAAGCAAATAATAAACGGGTATTCTTAAAATATTTTTTTAAAAACTTCATATCTTTTTTAAGGAGGCTATTTAAATAACTACTTTGCTTCCACAGTAGGGGCAGTATTTAAAATCTTCCTGCAGTTTTTTTCCACAGTCAATACATGTATCCTTTTTAGCTGCTTTGCTTATAATTTCATCTTTAAATTCAACAATCCTCTCCTTGCCTGCTTCACTTTCAGTTATTGCAAATGTTGTTTTTAAAGTATTTAAAACGCCTGCCTGTTCAGGAGTAAAATCACCTTCTGCCTTGAATTTATCAAATACTCTTATATAAAGGTCAACCACGTCTTCTTTCTCAAATTTATTAAGTGTTTCAATTTCACTGGGCATAAGTTCCTTATAAATAAGAATATTATCCTCAACTGCTTCAAATTGCCTGTCAA
>JACVJB010000169.1 GCA_015711775.1 Actinomycetota bacterium
TATAAGAGATATCTCGTTACTTGAAAAAATAATGCAATTTATTTTTGACAATGCCGGGAATGTTTTTTCAGGAAGAAAAATAGCTGATTATTTTAAAAAAGAATGTAGATTCCAGGTTTGGCTTGACCCCTTTTTACAGGAAAAATCTGTATGCTCACTGCCTGTATAGTTAAGCAAAAGACCCTAACCAGTTTTATGCATGTGAACTTTTGCTATTTACAATCTCACCTGGATATACAAAGCATGGATTCGGTGCAGCATCCTGTTATGAGTCCTTTTGATATTGTGAAGCATACCAGTCCATAGATGCAAATAATGCTGCAACGGTATGTATACCTGACAGACAAAATATCTTCGCCAGCTTGTCCCATATAGCAATACCGGTCTTCTTCAACGCTATGAGTAATGTCTTTTGCAATAAAAGAAGAGGATATAAACTTTGGTTGAAAGTTGCCGAAAAGAATGCGGAAGGCCATGGAATGATTGATTATTTAAAAAAAGGAGAGATATATTTAATAAATCTGCCACTAAAGCCTGGTGATAATAAGAACCGTCCCGCATTATTTATTTTTTATAATGCCAGGACTGACCTTGCCGGCATATCATTCTACCCAAATCAAATAATAGTTGCTTTTTCTTAAAAAATACTGGTGTCATTGACAGGAATGGGCTTATTTACTATGATGCCCCTTGAACCAGCCAAAAGGACCAAAGGTAAATTTTTCAGTATTTTAATTTCTGCAGAATCTATATTTTTCACCTGTCTATACCAGATGAAAAACTGCAAATAATTAATTGCCTTATTGCAAATGCTTTTTATATAGTATCGGGCTTTTCCACTAGTTCCAGCGGATAATCACCAAGCTTTTCAACCTCAAAACCGTTTGCTTTGAATTTTTCATAATCAAAATTCTTGAGCTCATCACATGCCAGTTTATGAAATTCATAAAAATTCGGCCACCATTCATACCCGTCCCCAAGGTTATGGCCAAGATATGCATCAACTATATCTTTACCCATCTGAGGAGCAATATAGAAAGCTCCCATTGCCAGCACATTAACATCATTACCTGTAATAGCCCTTAAAGCGGATGGAACACTTTCAACTACGCCAGCAAAAACTCCAGGACATTTGCTTGCCGCAATATGGATCCCCATGCCTGTACCGCAAAATAGTAAAGCTCTCTCAAATTCTCCTTCTGATATTTTAGCTCCGGCTTTTAACCCGATTCGATGAAACATTTCCGGGTTTTTTTCATCTGCGGATTTAACGCCAATGTCTGTTACGGTCCAGCCTTTCTTTTTAAGATGCTCCACTATGACTTCCTTCAGCGGAAATCCTGCAAAATCTGCAGCTACCAGAATCTGTTTGTCTTTTATTGTTTTCATAAAAAATCCTTTCTAAAAAAATATTAGTGTATCTTATCATATAATGGTATTTAAAATCTATTGATTGACGGCAGAAATTTGATTTTTTTATATAAATTCTTTATTCATATAGAAATTTTTCAAGCCTAAAATATAACTGGATAATATCTTTAGCTGCAGGGCTGTCCGTATAGTCTATTATGTAGTTTTTAGCTGCGAGCACTTTTGGCACATTTTCATCATAGGCAATTTTACCTATGACTTGTATATTATTGGAGGCACAGAATTTTTCAATAGCCTCTGTATTTTTATCATTTATATCATGCTTATTTATGCAGACAAATGTTTTAATATTAAAAAACCCTGCAACTTTATAAATTTTTTTAAAATCGCTTATTCCGCTCAGGGTAGGCTCTGTCACTATCAGGGCAAAATCCACGCCATTAAGTGAAGCAATCACAGGACATCCTATGCCCGGGGCGCCATCAATAATTATAAGTTTTTTATTTTCAGCATAAGCAATATCTTCTGCAATGCTTCTTACCATGGTAACAAGCAGTCCCGAATTTTCAGCAGCGGGATTCAGCCTTGCATGTATAAGCTTGCAGAACTGTGTATCTGATGTATAAAACTCTCCCTGTTTATCTTTCTTGAGCTCAATTGCACCTGCAGGGCAGATATACTGGCAAACTCCACAGCCCTCACACTTGAGTGTATCTATCTTTATATCCGAAGTTGAACCAGATATTGCATCAAACCTGCAAAGTTCTTCGCATTTGCCGCAGTTTATGCATGTTTGGTTAACCACTGCCACGGCACCGCCGATGAGGTCTTCTTTCTTTATCGTGGTAAGATTTAAAAGTATGTGAAGATTTGCAGCATCCACATCTGCATCCACCGCTATATGGTCATGGGCCATCTTTATAAAACTTGAGGCAATCGTAGTTTTTCCTGTACCGCCTTTACCGCTAATTATGGTTATCTGCTTCACCAATAGATATCCTCTCAATTACTTTTAATATTATGCCAAATTTTTCCCCGTATGAGCTGTCATAATCTAAAAGGGTTCCACCCTGCGAATATATTTTTGCGATTTCTATATCATTGGGTATCTTTAAATGAACCCTTATATTCCTTTCAGTGCAGTAATCCTCAATGGCGCTGTCGCCTACGCCATCCCTGTTGATTATCACGCCATAGGGAACTTTAAGGCCCTCAAGAACTTCCATGGATATTAAAAGATCGTTAAATCCATAAGGTGTCGGCTCTGTGACAAGAATACAATAATCACTGTTTTTGACAGACATTACCATGCTGCATGAATTGCCGGGAGGTGCATCAATTATAACAAGTCCGGATTTATTGAGCATTTTTTCAAGCTCATTTTGTAAAGTGGTCGTTCTCATAGAGCCCGGTATTAAATTACCTTTCAAAAAATCTATTCCAGGTGTCGTAAAACCTTTGGCAACTTCTCCTACAACAACATCTTTTTCACGCACGGCGCCTTCAGGCCCAACCAGTAAACACCCTCCGCAACCATGGCAGAGTTCCGGATAAAAAATCACTTCACTGCCTATTACAGCGATTGCATTGTAATGACAGAACTCGGCACATTTTGAAAAATCATTTCCTGTATCGGTTAAAAAATAGGGCTGTTTAATTGAAACTTTTTTTATGTTTTTAATATCCGGTTTTAGAAATATATCCGCATTGGGAGCTTCCACGTCATAATCAATAAACTGGCAGTATCTGGCAGCAAGGGCAAAACTGACTGCAACTGTTGTTTTGCCGGTACCGCCTTTGCCGCTTGCTACTGAAATTATCAAATTCCAACCTGCTTTCTTTATAACATTTTTTTCTTAATTGCTTCGGCCCACTCCATAATGGGAGGTTACATCAGGAGCGGATGTTTCTGTTAACTGACTGTTTCTATATTTTTCAATTGCATCTTTCACAGTTCCTGAAACCCGGGAATATGTTTTTATCCCTGCTGTCTGCAAAACCCTGAAAGCGTTGGGGCCGAAATTGCCTGTAATAACTGCACTGACATTTTTGGATGCAATAAGCTGGCCAGCCTGTATTCCTGCTCCCCCCATTGCCTGCCTGCTGGCATTATTAATTGCTTCAAATGTATCTGTGTCTGTATCATATATTATAAAGTAAGGGCACCTGCCGAACCTTGGATCCACATTTGAATCAAGTGACGTGCCGGTTGAAGTAATGCATATTTTCACTGTTTTCCCTTTCATCTTTCTTTGTAGAATATTTTTATCATAAGCTGATAATAGTTTCACCGCATTCAGGGCATTTAACCTTACTGACGCTTGTAGAGTTCTTGCCTGATGAACCTATATCGCTTTTTTTTACAAGATAGTGCTGCCCGCCTTTCAGGCATTGCTTTCTTATAACTTTATCTGTACGAATATAATTTCCCCCCTCACCTTTTAAGGCTCTGCCTTCA
>JACVJB010000170.1 GCA_015711775.1 Actinomycetota bacterium
ATTTTTTTTATCTGCAGAAAATTCAGGATTGCTGCAGTAATTACAAGCGGCTTTATAACATTTTCCCAGTGAAATCCGGAGATTATTCTTTCAATATTTTTTATATAAATATCCCTTAAGCTCCTGTTAAAACAAACGCTTTCAATAACTCTTGCAAGCTGATTTGTATTTTCGTATTTTACGACCTCACCGATATTTTCAGCTTTTACCAGCCTTGCAATTGAATCCCCGGTTGTAGTAATAACAGGCAGCTTTGCCCATATGTAGTCCATGACACGCGTCCTGTAGGAAAATTCTGTTTCAATTTTCTCCTGATGTATTGAAAGACCAGCTGACGATTCAAGCAAGAAATTCTGCCTTAAATCATAAGGCGCCCATTCGTTAAAGAAAATAAGCCTGTCGTAAAGCTCAAGTTCTTTTGACAGATTTATTGCCTCAACCGCTTTTCTCATTTGTGGAAGTTTGGGGTCAGGATGTTTAACGCCCACAAAAATTAGCTTTATATCCTTCCTGCTCCTGGATATTTCCCACATTGCTTTTACTGCAGTTATCGGGTCAAGCCAGTTCCATATTCCGCCTCCCCACAAGATTATCCTGTCATCCTCCCGGATTGTGGGAAACAATTTTTTAATTGACTCGCCTGTATGTTTGGGAGGAGCCGATGGGATTCCGAAAGGTACGACATCAATAAGCTTTCTGAGCGCATTATCACTGTCATAGTTAAAAGGATTTATCCTTCCCATTGCCGCAAGCAAACCAAGCCAGTAGCTTCTCTGCTTATCGCTTGCGCAGATAAAAAAGTCGCCAATTGAAAGCTGAAACTTTATTATGTCAATATTGCTCCTGTCTATTCTCAGTCTTTCAGCAAGATCATCATTTCTGTACATTTCAAGGCTTTCAAGATTAAACGGATTATAAAGGTCAACTATTATTTTCCCTTTAAAATGCTTTAAGAAAGGAAAGTAATAAAGTATATGACCCTGAATAAGTATCATGTCCGAAAGCTCAGAAACCCTTTTTAAAACTTTATAATTTTCAGCATTATATGCAAGGGTTTTAAAACCGGTAACTTCAACATCTATTTTATTTGGCGCCGCAAGAGTTACATCGACATATTTGGAAAGTTCCTTTGCAAATTCAAAAAACCTTATGCCGGGCCCTGCCATCTGTTTGCCTATAATATCATGGCTTATTATAAGGAGCTTCGGGTTTCGTTTTTTTGCTTCAATAGCTTCATTTTCCATTATCATTATTTTTTCCGCCCTTTATATTTTCCGGGTTTTTAATATTTAAAGGCACCATTTTTAAAACATGCGCCTTATTTAACTTGTAAAAATACCGGCTGTTTTTCTTAACTTTTTGATAATTAATGTGTTTTTCAGCCTGACTGTTAAATTATAAAGGAAAAATGCAAAATTTAAAAAGTATGCTTTTAAAATCGGCAGTTTCTGATCCGCAGTAGCGCCGTTTTTAAGCCATTTTATTTCAGAAGGTATAAATTTTTTAAAAAAATCAGTAAAACCGCAGTTAATAACTGCGCATCTTAGCCTGTTTTTATGATAATGGCTGTAAAAACTGCCGGAGAATTTTTTTACCGATGCGCCCTCAAAATGAGCCGCTGAAACTGCCGGGTTGACAACCAAAGCAAACCCGGCGCGCTTAAGCTTAAGGCAGAGGTCAAGTTCTTCAAAATAAAGCGGCCTGTAGCCTCCGTCAAATCCTTTCAGTTTTACGAAATGCTCCATTTGTAAAGCAAAAAGCGCCCCGGTTACATAATCAACCTCATAGCAGAAATTTTTGCCTGCAGACGCATGTTCCGGTGCTGCGCCGCTCTTTTGACCGTTTGCTTCAGGCGGATTTTTCATGTGCCGTGTGATAAAATTATCCTCTAATATCCCCCCGGCGCTTTGTATATTTTTATTTTCATAGTCATAAATTATGCCCCCGGCCGCGCCGAAAGGCAGGTTGCCCTGTTCTTGCCTTAAGGTGTTTAAAAGTTTTGATATAGTGCCGGATTTAACAACAACATCAGGGTTTATAAGCACTAAAAACCTTATTTTTTCCGCAAGTTTTCTGTTCTGTTTAAAAAGGTAATTAAAAACACAGTAATTTACTGCAGGGGCAAATCCAATGTTTTTATTTAAACTTATGAGCTTAAAATTACTGCTGTTAAGGCCGCTAATTAAACTGAACCCGGTTTTATCTGCATGGATGCCTTGCAGACCAGCAGATTCTGCTTTTTTACCATGTTTTAAGAAACTGTCAATTTCCTGCAGAGTGCCGTCTGTGCTTTTATTGTCAATTACCGCCAGGTACCATCTGCTGTAATCTGATTTAACTACTGAATCCAGGCAGTTTAAAATATAGTCTTTGCTGTTGTAGGTAACAACTGCAATGAAAGTATCTTTTGTAAGTTCTGTCACTTTATTTCTTCCTGACGGTTTTTACCGAAACTGCCCGCAGGTAAGCCCCAAACCTGTAAACCGGGTTTTTATGAAGCCTTGCTTCAAGTTCCCTTATCCTTTCATCCTTTTGCCTTATCATTTCCTGCTGGTTAAGGGATATGAGCTGGAGATTTTTAAACGCCTCCTGCCCATCAAGAATTATTTTTCTTTCCTTTTTATAATCAGGGGCAAACGACGGACACTTCGCCCATTTAAGAAGAGGGGCCGCTGTTATATCAAAGCTGAAATGCAAAAGCCCGTATTTTTTTGCCCTCGCCGCAGTTTCCTTTAACATTTGCCTGTTTGATGCAAGTTTTAAAATTATGCGCGTCAAATCTACGGGGTCGCCCGGCCTGAAAGTGTATCCGATTGACCGGCTCTGCATTATGTCAGTTAACTCGCACACATTTGATGACAGCACTGCAAGACCTGCCCTCATCCAGTCAAGTATCCTGTTTTTGCTTCCGAGTTTCACTTCATAAATATCTTTGTCTATATTTATTCCGACATCAGCCTCAAAATAATAATTTGGCACATCCTGGCCGTCTATCCAGCCTTTCATAATGAAGTTATCCCTGTAAGGAGATTTTTCTATCATTGACAAAAAACGCGGATATGTTTTTAAATCCTGCTCAGGAATTTCTCCTCCCGTGGAAACAAATTTAACAGAAGGGTTTGCTTTCATTGCATTCTCAAGCCCCTCAAAAAGAGTTTCAACATCTGTCCAGGTGTTGTATCCGCCGGTCCATAGAACAACAAAGTCACTGCCGGTTATGCCATTTTTGCCCCTTATTACATTTTTTGCGTGAACAAATTCTTCTGAAGGCATTCCACAGGGAACAGTTACAGCAAATTCATACCCTGAACTGTACTTGTTCAGTCTTCCTGCCGCACCAAGCTCACCGGCAAGCGCATAGCCCTGCCTGCCTGAAACGCATGAGAAAATATCTGCCGTACTTATAATGCTGTATTCGCTGTTCCAGTAATGAAAGAGGCATCCGTCATCACCGTCAGAAAAGGCTCTTGCCTGTGCCTCAGCCATGACATGGCCGAAAAGATCCGCCCAGAACGGTTTGCGCATTCCTGAATTTTCAAAATAAGCTGCAAGTTTTGAAGCAATAAATGACGGATAAAAACTGCACCCCACAATGCAGTCAGGTTCAAATCTTTCATAAATACCCTTTAAAAGAAGTATATCCTCAAAATCAATGCTGCTTAATATATTATATTCAAAACCAGCGGCAGCATTATACGACCCTTCATTTTTACTGCTGCCGTAATTGCGGAAATCTTTATTAAATACAGATTTGAAATTATCTTTGTATGCAGACGGTATTGCATAATTGCACACGCACAAACTGTGTCCGGCTTCA
>JACVJB010000171.1 GCA_015711775.1 Actinomycetota bacterium
TATGAGCAAATAATGTCTTATGTGCAAAATAGAATAGTATATCCGGTAATAGTAAAACCAAACCGTGGAGGATCAACAATTGGAGTGACGATAGTATACAGCAGTGAAAACTTAAAAGATGCAGTTAAGGCAGCTTTCAGGCATGACAGCGCTGTACTTATTGAAAAATTTATAAAAGGCAGGCTCCTGACAACAGGCATAATTGGGCTTAAGCCGTGTCCTCTTCCAATAATTGAAATAAAACCAAAAAGCGGGTTTTATGATTATGCTGCAAAATATACCAGAGGGCTCACTGAGTATATAGTTCCTGCACCGGTAAATAAAAAACTTGGGCAAAATATAGCAGATACTTCAGTGAAATGCCATGAAATTCTTGGATGCAGCGCTTTATCAAGGGTTGACCTCATAATGGACGGCAGAGAAAATATCTATTTTCTTGAGGTAAATACCATACCCGGCATGACGCCCACGAGTCTTGTGCCAAAAGCTGCTGCCGCATTAGGCATCGATTTTAACGAACTTACTGAAATAATTTTAAATTGTGCCAGTTTAAAGCTCTAAGAAATGGTAAGCAATAGCAGTTCTTATAAAAAAATTATTACAAAAAGAAAAAGAAGGTCTGTTAAAAGGAAGTTTTTTTTTGCTTTGTGGATTTTACTTTTTTCTGCTTTCTTTATATTCCTTATATGGGGTTTTAACTATTTTTACAACAGCAATTATTTTAAAATCAGCAGCATAAAAGTTACAGGCAATGAAAAATATCAGGAACAGGAAATACTTGATAGCGCAGAACTTGTTTATGGTTTGAATATATTTGACGCTGATAAGAAAAAAATCGAGGATAGTCTGCTTGAAAAAATGATTTGGTTAAAAAGCGCTTCCATGAAAAAAATATTTCCTGATAAAATTGAAATTACGGTCATAGAAAGAAAACCTTTTGTAAAAGCAGTTTATGGCGCAGACTATTATATTATTGATGATGAAGGAATTGTTCTTGAAAAGATTAATGTAAAAGATTCAGAAAATTATGATAATATAATAACTGTTAAAAATGCTTTTAAATACAGGCCGGAAGAAGGAGAGAAGATAGCAAAAAAAAATCTGTTAAGCTGCGGTTTAATATACAGTAAACTGGACCTTGAATTAAAGGGGGAAATCAGGGAAGCATATATTAATGAGAATTTTGCTGAAGATATTGTATTTTTAACTTTAAATGATAAAAAAATCATATTCGGTACCAGCGACAGGATTGAAGATAAAAATGTTATTCTTCGGGTTGTAATGGAAAAGCTGAAAAGCCAGAAAATATCCTATTCTGAAATAGATCTCAGGAACGCGGATAATCCGTTAATTCGTTAAGAAGTCTGTAAAGTGATTGGAGGATAATTTGCCTGCAAGGGGCGACTATATTGCTGCAATAGATATTGGTACAACAAAAGTCAGTACCTTTATTGGCTTTGTCAAAAAGAATAATGTCATTGAAATCAAGGGATACGGCACCACTGAATGCAGGGGTATGAAAAAAGGGCTGGTTGTGGATATAAATGAGGCCACTAAATCAATACTTAATTCCGTGAGCCTTGCGGAGAAATCAACAAATCTTTTTATTGACAGCGCATATATCGGATTAACCGGAAAACACATATCATTTTTAAACAACTGGACGGAACTTAATATAAGTTCTCCGGGGAAAATTATCCGCAAATCTGATATTGACAGGTTGATAAGCAATGCAAACAAAGTCAATCTTTCTTCAGAGCATTATATACTTCACACGCTGATAAAACAGTTCTCTATAGATGATGAAAAAGAAATAATGGATCCCTTAGGACTTTCAACAGACAAACTTGCGGTCGAACTTCTCATAATATACGGTAGCATAACCCCGATTAAAAATGTTATTAACAGTGTAAAAGCTGCAAATATTGAAATAGAGGACATTATACTTGAAGCGCTTGCGTCAGGCGAAGCTGTTCTCACGCCTGAAGAAAAGTCAAGTGGCGTAATCATGCTGGATATTGGAGGAGGCACAACTGATGTTGCAATTTATAGGAATAAAAAAATGATTTTTACATATTGCCTGCCGGTAGGAGGCGATCTTATTACAAATGATATATCAATTGGCCTAAATATTCCTTTTGCAAAAGCTGAAGAAATTAAAAAGAAATTTGCAAACCTGGACCATAATTTTTATGAAACATTAAACAAAATAAATATGGGTGATTTAAAACTTGACAAAAATAAAGCGGCTTTAAATATCAGGCTTTACAGCATTGTGAGTGACAGGGTAAAAGAACTGCTAAGTCTTGTAAAGGAAAAAATAGAGGCATACGGTTTTTTAAATGCTATTCCCTGTGGAATTGTAATAACAGGCGGCACATCAAATCTTAAAGGCATAAATGCTCTTTCAGAATCAATATTTAATATGCCGGCAAGAACCGGAATTCCTGTTGATATAGAGGGGCCCTCAGAAGCCATAAGCAATCCTGCGTATTCCACTGCAGCAGGACTATTAAAATATGCAAACCAGATAAAAAATTTTATTGACCTTGGGCAGTTTGGTGACAGAAAACAGAAAAGCAGGAGTTTTGCCGGCAGGTTCAGGGATTTTATATTGAAAGTACTGAGAAGCAGTAATCTGGATTAATTTCAATTAAGGAGGATTTAAGCTTGAAGAATGATTTGGGTAAAAGTTATTATGCAGTAATTAGTGTCCTGGGAGTAGGCGGAGGCGGCAGCAATGCTGTTAACAGAATGATGGAGGACAATATTTCAGGCTGTGAATTTGTGGCAATAAATACAGATGCGCAGGCATTGATGATGTCAAACGCTGATAAAAAAATACTAATTGGCGAATCGGGTCTTGGAGCGGGTTCAAATCCTGAAATCGGAAGGATATCCGCTGAAAAATCCATTGATGCAATAAAAGATATTGTCAAGGACTCTGATATGGTATTTATTACATGCGGCGAGGGTGGCGGAACAGGAACAGGCGCAGCTCCTGTAATTGCTTCTGTTGCAAAGGAATGCGGCTGTCTTACAGTAGCTGTTGTAACAAAGCCATTTTCATTTGAAGGTAAAAAAAGAATCATCCAGGCCGATGAAGGCATACGGAGCCTTAAAGGAAATGTTGATACTTTAATAGTTATTCCAAATGATAAACTCCTTGAGATATCGGATGAGAACACAACTCTTCTTAATGCTTTCAGACTGGCAGATAATGTCTTAAAAGCCGGTGTGCGCGGCGTAACAGACCTTATAACGCTTCCGGGTCTTATCAACCTGGACTTTGCGGACATAAAGATGATAATAAAAGATGCCGGCACCGCCATACTGGGAGACGGGATAGCATCAGGCGAAAACAGGGCTATAAAAGCGGCTCAGGCAGCTATTAAAAATCCTTTAATTGAAAACTCAATTGATGGCGCTCAGGGTATACTTCTTAACATATCAGGAGGCCCGGATCTTAAACTTTATGAAGTAAATGAAGCTGCTGAGGTTATAAGAAATGCTGCAAGCCCCGATGCAAATATAATATTTGGAGCAGTTATTGATGAAAGCATGAATGATAAGCTTAAAGTAACAATAATTGCTGCAGGCTTTAAACCGGCTGCAGGCAAACATGCAAAGATTATTTATGATGATATTGAAAAAACCGGGGATAAAATTGATGAAATAGCAGAGCCTGTATTTGCTGAAAAAAATTTTTTCAGGGAAGAAAAAGAAGCTGAAAAAGAATATGATGATAAACAGCAGGAAACATCCCGGATGGAACAGGACAGGAGTATTCCACAGGAATTTA
>JACVJB010000172.1 GCA_015711775.1 Actinomycetota bacterium
TAATAATTTTACTCTATAGACAATCAGGTTGTTTTTAACCTATAGTAGTTAATAATATCCTTGAGGTGATATTTAATGCAAATAAATACAAAAGACTTAATTTCATTAACAGAAGCCAACCAGAACTTTTCCAAAGTTGCAAAAACGGTTGATGAAAAAGGTTCAGTAATAATTTTAAAAAACAATAACCCGCACTATATAATTATTGACTTTAAAAAATTTGAACAACTTGGACTTTCCGCAAATGAAGACCTGGAGTCTATTGCCGGCCGTATTCTAAAAGATAATCTTGAGGCATTTACGGAACTTGCAAGATGAAAAAACTTGATACTGCCCAAGTCTTATATCCTCACAACCTAATGTGCAGCATAACCGGTGGTTTATCCGGCATTCGTGATTTAGCAGGTTTGGAATCTGCAATTTATCACGCCTTAGCGTCCTTTGAAGGAAAAGATCTTTGCGACTGTTGAAGAAAAAGCTGCAAGGCAGGCTTATGGTATCATTAGAAACCACCCTTTCATTGACGGAAATAAACGTACAGGGCTTTTTGTTATGCTAGTTTTTCTTGAGCTTAACAGCATTAAGTTGAATTTTGATCAATCAGAACTGGTATACCTTGGAACTTGTATAGCTGATGAAAGCACAAATCTTTAATTTTTATTTCAGCAGGATAAAAAACCGCCATCTACGGGTATCATCGTGCCCTGTACATAGCTTGCCATATCACTTGCGACAAATAATACTACTTTTGCTACTTCATCAGGCTTTCCCCACCTGCCAAGTGTGAGCCTGCTGTTGAAATTAATGCCGGTCCTTATAAGGCTAAGCTGCATTTTTGTAATCGCCTTTTTTACAAGGCTTTCTGTTCCTGGAGTCCTTATTGCGCCTGGGAGCACACAATTGACCCTGAATCCTTTTCTGCCATAATCCCTTGCAAGAGATCTTGTAAGAGCCATTACTCCTGCTTTACTCACACAATAATGCGCCATGTCTTCCTTGAATGGTATTAATGCTTCAATGGATGATATATTAACAATAACGCCGCCTCTTGAGCCTCTTTTCCTGATAAAATTCTGGCACATCCAGAATACCGAATTAAGATTAACTTCAAGTGTGTTTTCATAAAAATTTCTGTCTATTTCCAGGTAGTCTTTAAAAGGGTAAATCCCGGCATTATTTACTATAGTATCTGGTGCATCAGAAGATATTTTTTCCCAAAGGTCTCTCACAGCATCTTTACCGGAAAGATCTGAACTTAAGGCACGAACTTTATTGCCATATAATAGTGTTACTTCTTTTATTTCATCAAGGCCTTTTTCGTTAATATCCACAAGAATAAGGTCTGAGCCTGCCTTAGCAAATCTTATTGCTATGGCCTTTCCTATTCCTGAAGCGGCTCCTGATATAAGTGTTGTCCTGCCTTTTAATGAAGCAATTTCATTTGAGGAATAAATTTCCTCTTTTAAATTTAATTTTTCTGTTTTTCTTAATGTTACTATTTTATTCATTATAAATTGAATATATTCTTTTAGCTGTTTGAAGTCAATTAAAGGCGTGTAAAATAAATGTAAAAAGTAATAGTTGTCTCATACTTTATAATCTTAATTTGTTGAGTTTTTAAGATCCTGCGTTGCCCTGCATGGCTATAAAAATCATTAAAGTATAAAACTTATAATTAAAGGAATAAAAAATACAAATGAACGTGTTTTAAATATTTTTGCCAAGGGTTGATCTTGAAAGAGTTGCGTGCTTTACGCCTTTAATTGATTTAAGTTTTGATGCAAGTTCGTCAATGCGGTCAATCTTTCCTTTAACAACTATTATTTCAAGGCAATTTTTGTGGTCCAGGTGAATATGCTGTGAGGAGATTATAATGCTGCTGCAGTCATGCTGAATTTCAAGCAGCCTGCCTACAACATCGTGGCTGTGATGGTCATATACTATAACAATAGCGCCGGCAACCTCTTCACCGGTTTTTGTCCACTGATCATGAACAAGTTCTTTTCTTATAAGGTCGCGAAGCGCTTCTGAGCGGTTCCGGTAATTATTGCTGTTTATATACCGGTCAAATTTCTCAAGCAGCCCGCTTTCAATTGAAACTCCAAACCTCTTTATTTCTTCCATGCAAATAAAATACCATAAAATAAATAAAAAAAAAGAAAATTGTAAAAACATCCTTGATTTTATATCTGATAGGTGTTACTTTTTTGTAATTAGTAACACAATAAAGGAGAATAAATGCATATCCCGGACGGGTTTGTTGATATAAAAACCGCAATTGCAACAGGCATTGTTTCTGCAGGGGGAATCGGCGCATCTATCTATAAAATAAAAAGTATTTTTAAGGCAAAAGTCATTGCTATTATGGGAATAATGGCGGCGCTTATTTTTGCGCTTCAGATGATTAATTTCTCCATACCAGGGGGAACATCTGGCCATCTTCTTGGAGGAGCGCTTGCGGCTATAATGCTTGGGCCGTATGCCGGGGCGATAGTCATAACAGTTGTTCTTATCGTACAGGCATTTATTTTTATGGACGGAGGGCTTGTAGCGCTGGGAAGCAATATTTTTAATATGGCAATATTTGGAGTTTTCAGTGCATACCTGATTTATTACTTATTAAAGAAAATATACGCAAAAAGGACGATGTTTTATATAGCTGTCGCATTTGCTTCATGGTTTTCAGTTGTATTTGCCTCATTTCTCGTAGCAATCGAGCTTGGTATTTCAGGAACTTATGAAATGACGGTTACCCTAAAAGCTATGGTGCTGGTGCATATGGTAATTGGTATAGGCGAAGCAATAATAACTACTGCAATTATAATGTTTATTGACAGGGTCAGGCCCGATCTTATTCTTACAAAATCTTTTTCTGAAAGGAAGTATTAAAATGGATAAAATAGAAAAAGGATTGCTTAGTTTTGTAATTATAGGTGTTGCCGCTGCAATAATTATTGCGATGTTTATTTCACCTTTAGCGTCAGGTTTTCCTGACGGACTTGAAAAAGTAGCTGAAAACCTGGGTTTTATTGACAGCGCAACTGTTTGGCCCGGGGAAAGCTTTTTTATTATGCCGGACTATACTTTTACCCTTACAGGTAGTCAGGCATGGCAGGGGCCGCTGGCCGGATTATTCGGGGTGATAATAATACTTGTATTATTCGGTATAATCTATTTAATATACAGAGCTGTAAAAAGAAATAAAAAAGAAGGAGTATAAAGAATATATTTAAAAATATGCCCATTGCAGTAATATGTTACCGATATTTAAGATATTGGATTACTCGCTACTTTCTAAAATTTCACCTTAGAGATCAAAAAATATATAATAACAATCTCTCATCTTGCATTGCCACAAATAAAGAAAACAGCTTTTTTGGTTATTATAATAACTCGCCAATAAATAATAAGGGCGATATTATTTTTTGTAGTGGCAATTCCTTCCTTATTTTGGAGTGTATCGTAAATATGAAGGGAGCGAATGTAGTATTCAAGAGCTTTGTCTAACGCCCCTTGGTTGCGATAGGCTACACCCAGGTTATTGTAAGCAGCAGCGGTGCCCCGTTTGTCGTTGATTTCCGTGGCGAGGGTCAGTGCTTCGCGTGTAAAACCGATAGCTTTTAAAGGGTCCGATTGGATATGTTCGCGAAAGAGTTCGTTCAGGGTTTTAACCTTTCTTTCATTTCTGGCGGTATCCAAAACGGCCATTAAACTGTCAACTACTTGTGCACTTGCCGAATGGCTCATGAAAGCAAAAAGCAGGAATAAACCGATAATTAGCCTCATAGGTGAAGATTT
>JACVJB010000173.1 GCA_015711775.1 Actinomycetota bacterium
CAAAAAATTCAATATTATGTTTGATAATTGAGGGGACATCCAGGTCAAATGGGCATTTTTCTGAGCATTTACCGCATTCAATGCATTGCCTTGCAACATCAACTTTTTTATCAAGGCCCCTTTTTAAAAACTCATCCTTTGGAAACTGTTTATAATATACTTCAATGAAATTCACATTAATAATATCTATGCCTTTTTCCTCGCAAGGCATGCAGTAACCGCACTGCCTGCAGAATCTTGTTCCCAGTTTACCGGATATTTCTTTTATTTTTTTATAATCCTTCTCATTGGGTATTTTATTGTTTGACACATACTCAATATTTTTATCAAGCTCTTCAATACTCTGCATTCCTGCAACAGTTATTATCTCAGGATACAGATTCAGGAATTTAAAGCACAATTCAATATCATCAAGCCTGCCCCCTCCGAATGGTTTCATCGCAAGCATGCCTATATCATTTTTTATAAACCTGCTGTATATTCTTTCTTCAACATATTCAGTTGTCATAAAGTTTACAGGTATCATAATTGTAGAAAAATCCTCTATTTCAAATAGCCTGTCCAAAACTTTTGGGCTGTGCACGGAAAAGCCTATGTGCCCTATTTTGCCCTTCTTTCTTTCCTTTAACAGCGCCTCAAGCAGGCCATTGTTTGTAATAGCGTCAATGTCAGCATCTTTTACAATATAATGGAAAAGATAAACATCAATATAATCTGTTTTAAGCCTTTTAAGGCTAGTTTCCAGGTTATTAATAAAGCCCTGCCTGTCACGGTAGGTGGATTTTGTAACAATTACCATGTCCTGCCTTATTCCCTTTAAAGCTTTGCCAATTATCTCTTCACTGTTAAAATAACCGTTTGCAGTATCAATAAGGTTCACTCCCCTGCTGTGAGCATATTTCAATAAATTTATCGCATCTGCCTCATCAATACGAGTTATCTGTATGGCTCCAAATCCAAGCTCTGATACTTTTAAACCAGTTTTGCCGAGTATTTTATATCTCATCTTTAAAATCCTTTAATTATTTGTAATTCCTAGAATTATAACAGTGTAAAAAAATTAATGACAAAAAATAATATTTAAAATGCCATCTTATAAAGCTCGCGCAGTATATATATCATACCTTCAGTATCAAGGCCACAGTAATCAAGAAGGTCCTTTTTTATTTTTTCTGTATTTTCTTTGCCGATTTCTGTGCCTTTTTTTAAAAAGGCTATATCCAGGTATTTTAAGCTAGCCTCCTGGCCGTTCTTTATTTCCATGTCATCGTAGCTTATACCGGTAAGTGCAGGTAATACATTTTTCAGTGAGGCGCTTCCTTTCTGTATGCAGGAATAATAATAAAATTTGCCGAAAGGCTCATAAAGATCCAGGATGCGGGATATTGCATCATCAATCCACCATTTATGCTCCGGGTATGTGGCCGCAAGCCCTTTTAATATATTCTTTTCGAAAGACTCGTAATAGACAAGAATTGAGCCCGAAGGATAAGCCCCGTTGCTGCTTTCATTATAACCTAAAACCTTTTTTAAGTTTTCAAGGAAACCGGGCCTTGGGTCACTTCCATCATTTTCCGCAAGGAAATAATAGTTTTGGGGTTTATCATCCATGCTGCCCAACTTATGGCATGAAAACTGGAAAGGAATAGCCTGGTAGGATCTTAGCCCGTCAAATAGCGGTATTGCTGTTGAAAAAGTCTCAAAATCAAGAAAATACAGTGGGTATTTTAGCCTATCAAGGAAAAGCCTGATTTTATCTCTCTCTATTACTGGGCATCCTTTAATAACTGAGCTGTATTGTTTTAATTGTATATGGTCAAGCCTGGAAATATTGTCTATACCTGAAATGCTTGTTATTCCCTTATTGTAAAAATCAAATGCAAGGTCTTTTGCCCTGTATAGCTCAAATACGCTGTTTTTTGGCAGGTGGCTCCAGCAAAGGCTCCTTAACTGGCAGTCATAAGGGTCAAAACAATTCCTGCTGATATCTTCCTGGGGGCATATCTTGCTGTTTACAGCGTCAAGCATATCCAGGATTTTGCCCTCTACTTCACCCTTAAACATATCAACACTGGATGAGACATCCTCCTTCACAAACAACTGCAAAGGATCTATGGCGCCCTGCCTTATGTAATCTTTATTAAGATACATAAGGCAACATCTGCCTATCTTAAGGCCGGCGCCTTCATAACAGTATTTCTGGAAAGCCAAATCATGCAGGTTTATATCTTTTACAGAGGTGGCGCTTTTGACTTCAATTATGTTCCATAAGTTTCCAGCCACCGGTTCAAGAATGTCAGCCCGGGCAAAGGAGTTTTTATATGAAAATGCCGGCTCAAACAGGGGCAACCGGCTGCTATGTGGCTCATTTTCATGACTTGTTAAATCCCCGGTCCTAGCTTCAATACCGGTAAGTCTTTTTGCCATTGTAAGCTCTGCTTCTATATCAATCCCATGCTCCATTTCGATACCGCCGGGAAAAAGTGATTTTGCAAGCTCGCCAACTTCATGGCCCTGCTGGAAACGAAATAGCGCAACTTCATCATATGGAGGTATTTTTTCAGGTTCATTTACAAGCGTCCATAAATACTTAAGGCACTGGAGCCCTGAAAGATATTTTGATTTAGATATTATGCTGTGCATTTTTATATCCAGGTTATTTTTTAATATTTTGATATTAGATGCCTAAGTCCAATTTTGTGTTTACCAATTCTTTTGTCCTTCCCTTATTTTTTTTATGATTCTACCCTATAGACAGACAAACCTGAAATTAAAAACCTAATTATTTTTTAGAACCAGGAAATTTTAAATCTTTTCTCCTGATAAATCTTATTATGCACCTTAAAAACTGAACTGCAGATAATATTGCATTTTCTGTATCGACCTCTGAGATATATAATCCTGTTCCATAAATCAGATAGTGTCTTCTTTTTCTCATAGTATTGAATTTATAAACTAATGCAATAATTTCTTTTCCTAAAACTGCTTTTGAAAAATCAACAACAATTTTATGTGATCCTGCAGCCCTGGGACGAAAGCCAAATGAAAAAACAAGCGCTCTTCCAGCAAGCAACATTGCTTCATAAGCAAGCTGATAGCTGTTTTCACTGTCATCTTCCATAAGTAATTTTGCACTCTTTATACTGCGCCTGGATTTTTTTATAATATTAAGAATCTGTGAAGGTTCTATATTTTCTTTTTTTATAAGACCATTTTCAATAAATAGTTTTATTTTTTCCATTTTTATCTATTAAAAAAATTACAGGTTTTGATAATATCCTTGAAATAAAAGAATCATTTTCTTTTTTTCTTTTTTCAAATTCTTTGTCACTGTAAATATGATAATTTATTTCTCTCTCAAACTTATCTTCAAGCTTGATAATTTTTTTTATTAATTTGCTTTCTTCAATATCTCCAACAATCATAAGATCAATATCAGATAATGAATCCTTTGTTTTATCAGCAAAAGAACCAAAAATAAAAGCTATTTTGATACCACTTATTTCAGATAGCGATTCTTTAAGTTGATTTTCAATTCCTATTGTTTTAGAAATTATATTTTCAATATCCCCATAAATTGGTGATTCTTTATTCAAATAATAAAATACTTGATTACCGGATTTTTCCTTTTTGAACATACCTTTTTTTTCAAGGCTTATGAGTTCCCTTCTGATATTCTGCACTGGATAATTAATTTTTTTTTCAAGTTCTCTAAGGTAATATTTTTTTTCTGGATGAGAAAAGTATAACTGTAATAATGCTTCCCTTGTTTTCGATTTTCCAATATTAAAT
>JACVJB010000174.1 GCA_015711775.1 Actinomycetota bacterium
GGAATTATAAAAGTATTGAAAGGGAACTTGCATCCCAGGAATTTGTGCCTGATACTGAAGGCTCAGGCTATTACAGTTTTAATATAAAAATCGAAGGCTCATTTCCCCCCGGAAAATACAATGCGGAAGTTTACTTTGACGGCCAGCTTATAGATTCTCCGGAATTTATAATTGAATAAATACCAGTAGCAGTTCTTTTTAGTCCGAGATTTTTTTAAGCCTACCGCAGCCATGTGAATTAACAGTAATACTGTCAATGCCAATTAATTTCAGGAAAAAACAGTTTAATTCTGCTGTTGCATAAACATCTATATATTTCGGCAAAGATGTCGAGTCAACAACATTATAATCAATGCTTTTAATGCTGAAATTATCAGGCTCGCTGATGTTTAAATAAAAATACCTGTTTATTGTATTTGAATAATTGCCAGTTAAGCTGCTGCTTCCTGACTTCTGCGCAATATCTATGTTTATTTCCTTAGCTGCCTCTTCTGCTGATATCATGCATGCCCTGCTGATCTCAGCTTTAAATGCAAAGGCTCTCCCTATATCAATAACCATGCCGCACAGCATTAAAAAAAGAGGCATAAGCACCGCTGTCATAATAAGGACATTGCCTTTCTGGGTTAAAATATTAGAATATGATTTCACCATAATAATTACCGCCTAAAAACTCTTCAGGGCTGCTTTGAGTTCCGTTGTATTTAAGATTGATGGATTTAAAGCCGTTTACAGGACTGCTGAAATAAACATGCACCACCTCACCGCTTAAAGCATACAAATAAATATGAAGAGTGCTTTCTTCGCTCCCTGCGTAATCAAACAATGAAAATGTTTCAACCTGGCCGTTTGCAGACGGGTCTATATGGCTGTCTTTAATCACTGTTTTATAATTGCCCCTTTCTTTATACCTTACGGTTTCCTGGTATATGTAGACTTTTGATATTTTCTTTTCAGTCTCGCCCTCAGGCAATGCGCTGTTATCTATTTCCCAGGTAATTTTAAGCTCCATTCCGCAGTCTTTGCCCGAGCCGTCTTTATGCCATCTGGTAAAAACATATTCAGGGCTCTTTTTTACAGTGACTTTGCCGTGCAGCGGCTCAGTGTAATAACCGGAATTCACCCAAATCCTGCTATCTTCGTAATGGCCCGTATCCACCCACTGCTTTTCAGTATAGCTTTCCCAGTATCCGCTGTTTACAGTGTAGGATGTGTCCACCCAGTGTCTGCCTGTCTTTGCCTCCCAGTGGGATGTGTCAACAGTTTTATAAGCGGTGTACGGCTGCCAGTAGCCTGAAGAGACCCATTTGCTGCTCACTCTTTTTTCTTTTACAAATTTTATTAAAAATACATATTTAACTGCATAAACCTGTCCGCCCCTTGCGGGCCTGTAATCAATAACATAAACATTTGCAAGGTATTTTTCTCCATTGTACGTAACCTGCTGCATGCCCTTAAATTTTGCTGCGAAAGAGTAAACGCTCCAGCCGTAGCTGTCAGTGCCAAATATCACAGAGAAAAATACCGGCTTCTGCACTTCCAGATATGAAGTTGTTGTTTCCCAGTGAGAGGTATCAACATACCGGTATTCTGTATACGGCACAACCGAGCTGCTTTTAACCCACACTCTATACTGGCCGGTTTCCCAGTGCCCGCCTGAAACAGTGTAAGATGTATCTATCCAGCGCTTTTTTTCAATATTTCTATAGTACCCGTCATTTATGTATACAATTTTTGTTTCCCAGTGGGATGTGTCTACCCATGCAAGATTGTTTTCCGGCGCATCCACTTTTAGCCAGCTATCGCAGTAAAGCGCCCCAGGGTAAAAAAATACCGAAGCAAGAAAAACTGATAAGAATATTATTGGAATAAGAAGTCTGGCAACGCTAAACGACTGGCGTTCTTTTTTATTTAAATACCTGTTTAATATTAAAAAGCTGTAAAAAACACAGAACTTATAATTATGCATAATTTTGCCGCATTTTTTCAAATAAAATTGCAAATCTGCCCCCTTTCATAACTCTGCCCAAATGTTATTAAAAATGTAATGAACACATAATATTTTCCTGTTCTAAAAATTAATGCTCATTCCTTTTCTTCAACCCTCATAACGGATGTGCCTTTTATATTTGCAAAATTGCTGTCATATTCTGAAAAAGGCTTCAAATTACTGAAAAAAACCGGTACCTGGTATATCACTGTGACAGTTAAAGGAGTGCCGGGGGTTGTTCCGGGAATGTCAACATTTGTTTTGAGCCTCTGGCTATAGTTCCATCCCGGAAGATTTGACCCGGCATAATCCAGTGCTGCAGCAATGGCAGCATTGTAAGGATCTTCTGAAACAGTTGCGACCCTTGCAGCTTCATAAGCTGCTGAGTTGACTGCAATTTTTGCATTAAGCATAAAACCAAACTGAATAATACCTGCAATCAATAACAGAAAAACAGGTAAAACAAGGGCAAGCTCCAGCATAATGTTTCCCTTTGTGTTATGGCTTTTTAAAGAATTCATCATCGTTTTAAAGACTGTTAACTATTGTATTAAAAACGCCCTGGAGCCTGTCGCCAAGCGATGCAATGACTGCAATGCACACAATTACAACAAGAGCTGCATAAAGTGCAATTTCTATAAGGGTCGCCCCTTTTTGGCCCGTTAACGGATTTTTTGCCCCTGCCTGGCTCAGAACAATTGCCTTTAAAAATTTTTCTTTTACTGCTCTTTTCATTTATACAAGCTCCTTTCGCTCCGCTTAAAAGACCACTATAAAAACTCTGGCTTTTAAGCATTTTTTAATATTAAAAACTGTCAATGTCAGCCAATAAATACTTTTAGCTGAGGAAGAACCGGGATTAAAAAAATTGCAAGCATTGGTATGAAAATAAATATGAATATCACTATTATCAGCTTGCTTTCAAGTTTTTCAGCCTTCATTTTAAGCAAATCCCTTTCATTATTTCTGTAAACTTTTGACAGGTCCCTAAGTATTTCTTTTATAGGATTTCCCATTGTTTCAGCCTGGTGAATAATCCTTATAAAGCTTTTAAACTCGGTGCAGAAAGACATCCTGCAGATTTTATCAAACGCCTCTTTTTTTGTGCTGCCCTCAAAAATTTCAAGGTGATAAATTTTAAACAGGGCTGAAACCGGAGTATCAAGATTCTGGCCAATATATGCCATGGCTTCATCAACACTCAAACCGGCATTTATTAAGGACGCCATCATATCAATGGCATCAGGAAGGCTGTAAAGCACATTTGCTGCTTTAATGCTTATTTTTCCCCTGACTATTGCGGGCAGAATAAAATAAATTATCAATGCGGCAGAAGTTGCGTATAAAATAAAGTTTTTGGCCAATACAAACCCAAGGGCCAAAAATAAAAAGAGGACAGCCACAGGCAGGCTGATACGCAAAAGAAAAAATGCTTCAGGTGTTTTTATTTTAATTCCAAGTATTCTGATATGGCCCCAGTCCCTCAGGAAAATATCAAGATCTTTAAATGAATGATTTTTTTTATCCATTTTTTTATGAAGATTTGTCTTAAATCGTTATTACTTTATTGTCCTGTCTGTCTTATCAGAAAAATTTACGATCCTGTTTATCAGCAAAAATCCTGCCAGGTAACTTGCGCACGCATATATAAACACATATAGGCCCGTTCCGTTAAAAAGAGACGGGGCAAAATCTTTATTTATAAAAGATGCAGCAAAAAGGGCAATAAAAGGAATAATTGCTATAATATATGAAGTATACCTTGGGCCGGAACTTAAAATCCTGATATAGCTTTCAATGCT
>JACVJB010000175.1 GCA_015711775.1 Actinomycetota bacterium
TTATAAGAGGGCTTGCCTTTCTTGCGCTGTCAATACTGTCTCTTTTTTCAATCTCAGCTTTCACACCTTCTTCTTTAACTGGCAGACCTTTTTGGCTGTTCTGCTTTTTTCTTCTTCTGACTCTTTCATCAAGGTCGGCGGTCAGGTATATTTTAAGTATTGCATCCGGAAATACTACACTGCCGGTATCCCTTCCTTCAAGAACAGATGGGCTTCTGCCAGCTATTTGCCTCTGCAGCTCTACGAGGTATTTTCGCACATCAGGAAGCTTTGAGACAATGGAAACCGCAAGCCCGACGCTTTGCGACCTTATGTCTTCTGTAATGTCCCTCCCGTTAAGCCTTACTTTTGTAAACTGATTTATATCATCCGGTACGCTTTCAAGTTCAATTTCAGACCTTTTTGCAATTTCAAGTATTGCGCCTGCATCTTCAGGGTCAATATTATTTTCAAGCGCAATTAGAGTAAGGGTTCTGTAGGTTGCCCCTGTATCCACATATATAAGCCCCAACCTTTTTGAAAGCAGTTTTGCAATTGTGCTTTTTCCGCTGCCTGCCGGACCGTCTATTGTTATAACATTTTCTTTTATTTCTTTTCCCAATTTATTGTTTGCCCCCCAGCGCTTTTTTAAGCTCATACTTAAATGACGGAAAAGAAGTGTTTACGCATTCAAAATTATTGATGTTGAAATGTTCTGAAGACCTTAATCCAAGCACAGCAAGAGACATTGCAATCCTGTGGTCCCCGAAGCATTCAAAACTGCCGCCCTTGATTTTTAAACTGCTATTTCCTTTAATAATAAAACCGTCTTCTTTCTCCTGTATATTTACTCCGGCATTTCTGAACTGTTCTGAAACTGATTTTATCCTGTCGCTTTCTTTAAAACGCAGCTCTTCTGCACCGCTTATTACTGTACTGCCCTCTGCAAATGCTGCAGCAACGCATAAAACAGGTATTTCATCAATAATATTCGGAATAATGTCTTTTTGGATTTTAATGCCCTCAAGATTGCTAGAGCGCGCTTCTATATCTCCCACATGCTCATTATTTATCATCCTTGGATTTTTAATCTCTATATCTGCGCCCATTTCTTTTAGTACTTCAATAAATCTGCTTCTGGTTGGGTTTATTCCTATATTTTTAATGGTAACAGCTGATGCTTTTAAGATTAGGCCCGCTACAATAAAATATGCCGCAGAGGAAATATCTCCAGGAATATAAAGGTTTTTTCCTTTAAGCTTATTATCAGGAAAGACGGTTGTATGCATTCCGTCATACTTTATTTTTGCTCCGAAATATTCAAGCATTCTTTCAGTATGATCTCTTGAAATGGACGGCTGTATTATTTCAGTAACAGAATCAGCATACAGACCTGCAAGAGTCAGGCAGGATTTAACCTGGGCGCTTGAAATACCGGACTTAAAAACCATTCCTTTTAAACCATTATTGCCTGATATGACAACAGGTGCTTTTGTATTATGTTGCCTTCCGGCTATTTTTGCTCCCATACATGTAAGCGGATCGATTATTCTTGACATCGGCCTGCTGTTAATTGATTTGTCGCCGGCAAGAACAGAAAAAAAGTTTGTTGCGCTTAAAATGCCGCACATAAGCCTTATAGTAGTTCCCGAATTACCTACATACAGCACATCGTCAGGCTCCATGAAGTTTTCAATACCGCAACCCTGTACCACCAGGTTATCCTCTATTTTTTTTATATCAACTCCCACTTTCTTTAATACTTCAATTGTATTTATGCAGTCGTCTGAAAAAAGGAAATTGCTTATTATTACAGTATCATCAGTAAGAGCTGAAATAATTGCTGCTCTGTGTGAAATGGATTTATCGCCAGGTATTTTTATCTGGCCATTTATACATTTAATATCAGACATGGTTTTATTCTCCGAGAACCTTTCTAATCCTTGCCTCAAAACCTTTTTCTTCAACAGCCTTCTTTGCAATTTCACCGGCATTTTCACCCTGCACAAGTATTTTTAAAATCCCCCCGCCGACAAATTCAGTTGAATGAAATATTGAGATATCTTCAATATTTATACTGCTTGAGCTGATTGCAAGAGTAATTTCGGAAAGCACACCTCTTCTGTCCGGTATTGCTATCATCAGTTCATAAAGATTCGATATATCTTTTTCCACATATTTAGGAATATTAAGCCTTGCCTCTTTTGCTCTGTTATAATGTTCCTTAATATATTCCCTGTCCTCTTTTTCAAGATTTTGCCTGAACTTTAGCAGCACCGACATATATTTATCAATTGATTTAATAATCTCGTTTTTATTCTCAAGCGTTATATCGAGCCACATTTTAGGATTTGAGGCTGCAATTCTTGTCATATCCCTGAAGCCGCCAGCGCAAAGCTTAAATAAATTCCTTAGCTCTATCTGCTCATTACCAACAAGATCCACAAGATTTGTTGACAATATATGGGGAAGATGGCTTATCAAAGACACTACCTCATCATGCTCCCTTGGAGAAATGGAAATAACTTTAGAGCCTATTGCTGCAAGAAGGGCATGCAGAGAAACAAGTGGTTCTGTTTTAGTCTTTTCAGTTGGAGTGAGAATATAAAAGGCATTTTTAAAAAGGTCCGGCCTTGCCGATAGAACGCCCTCGTTTTCAGATCCCGCCATGGGATGGCCCCCAATAAAAATAATATCCTGCGGAATTATATTGTTTACTTCATTTACAATTTTTTCTTTTGCGCTACCGACATCCGTAACTATAGCGCCTTTTTTAAGGTGTTCCTTGATATGCTGCACTACATCAATAATCCTGGAAATTGGCGTTGCAATCACTACAAGGTCCGCATCTATAACCGCGTCATCATATCCTTCTGCAATTTTATCAATTATATTCCTGTATTTTGCAATACTTAATGTATCCGAAATAACATCATAACCGGTGACCGAAATATCTCCTGATAACTCTTTAAATGCAAGAGCCAGCGAACCACCTATAAGCCCTAAACCTATTACAGTAATATTCTTAATATTCTTCATAACTTGCCTGTCAATAATTATTTATAATCAGACATAATATTTTACTATATTAACGCCACTTTTTTTATTATAAATTATAAAATGTTAAAAATTTTAAAAAATTTTTAAATTCAGATTGACATTTATATTATTTTTTGCTATATTAAAAACACCTTAAAAAAGGAGGCAACTTTCAGTATCAGAAGAAATAAACTGACGAAAGAAAGTGTAAAGTAAGCTGGTTTACTGAAAAGATCCTGAGAAAAGTTTTAAGGTGAGCCCCGAGAGGTTTGTAAGCCTAAGGCGCAAGCTAAGGTTAAGGATCACTCGGGGTATTTTTATTTTTTGCGTATTTAAACTCTACAAATAAAAAAATCTTTTTCAAGTATTTAGCAGGTAAATTCTTCAGTTTCAATTTTTTTTCTTTTAAACGGATGCTTGCTCTTTTACATTTTTTTTCTTATCTCTTATACCAATAAAGACTGTAAAGAGTATGCCGCCAATTGCAAAAATAAATACTGCAGCCTCAGCAGCAATAATTCCAAAAAATTGATTAAGGTAAACTGCGACAAAGTCCACCGCTGCGTGGCATGCAACAGCGACTGTTATAAGATAATATTTTTTGTGCATAAAAGCATACATTACCAAAACAGAAAGCGAGATCTGTATAGCTACTGCAAATATTCTCTCCATAGCTCCAACAAGCGGCATATACCACTGAATTGTAAGATACTGATTTAAGGCAAGCTTTGGTAAAATATCCGGAAAAAACCTGA
>JACVJB010000176.1 GCA_015711775.1 Actinomycetota bacterium
GACCAGAAAACCTACAAATGCAGTTATAGTGTTATTGGAAATACAAAACCTTCGGGTATCTGCGGATCAGGCCTTATTGATTTAATTGGCGAAATGTATTTAAAAGGCGTAATTGACAGGAAAGGAAAGTTTAACCGCGATATAGGTAATTCATTTATTAAAGACATTGAGGGGCAAATTTGCTATGTGGTAGCCGGTGCATCGGATTCAGATACCGGCAGCGATATATTTATAAGTGAAGTTGACCTTAATAACCTTATAAGGGCAAAGGCTGCCGTTTATTCGGGAATAAAAACCCTGCTTGAGGAGCTTGACCTGAAAATAAAAGATATATCGCATATCTACCTTGCAGGCGGGCTTGGAAAAAATATAAATATATTAAATGCAATAATTATCGGCATGCTTCCGGACATTGATACAAAAAAATATACTTTTCTTGGCAATACGTCTGCTGCCGGAGCCTGCATGTGCCTTCTTTCCCGGAAAAAATACAGTTATAGTGAAAAAATTGCAGGCAGGATCACTTATCTTGAACTAAGCGTTAATATGAAGTTCATGGACAGGTATGTTGCAGGACTGTTTTTGCCTTATACAGATCTTAAGGATTTTCCGAATGTTGAAAAAATTATGTTTAATATTTAAGGATTTAAAGTCTTAAAAGAAATCAAGGGGCCGGTTCTCTTTTTTTAACCGGTTGTGCCTTGAGCTAAACGAAAGGAGTGGCTATAAAAATGTCAGTTAAAATTGCTGTTGCAGGCAAGGGCGGCACTGGAAAAACTACGTTGTCTGCATTAATAGTCAGAAGCCTTATAGAGGAAAAAAAAGCCAGTGTACTGGCTCTTGATGCAGACCCCAACTCAAACCTCAATGAACTGCTTGGAGTAAAAGTAAATTCCACTGTTGGCCATATTGTTGAAGATTTCAAGAAAAACGGTGCTGTGATATCTTCCGGCCTATATAAGGACCAGATGGTGGAAATGAATCTCCACCAGTCTGTAATTGAAGGAAAAGGTTTTGATCTTCTTGTAATGGGCAGGGGCGAGGGCCCAGGGTGCTATTGCGCCGCCAATAACCTTTTCAAGAAATATATTGATATGCTCCAGGGCAGCTATGATTTTGTTGTAATGGATAATGAAGCAGGACTTGAGCATCTCAGCCGCAAAACAACCAATAACGTTGATATAATGCTTATAATCTCGGACCCGTCAGCAAGAGGCATACTTTCAGCTTCAAGAATTAATACTCTCATAAATGAATTAACAATAAAGGTAAAAAAAACCTTCCTCATAATAAACCGCCTTGACGGCCCGCCTGATGAGCGTCTGTTAAGAATTGTTAAAGACAACGGATTTGATGGTCCGTTAACGGTTGACAATGATTTGCAGATAAATGATACTGAGCTTAATTGTGAAAGCATCTTTTCCCTTCACGAAAACAGTATATCTATTTCCCAAATTAAAAAAATATTGTTAAAAATCCTGTGATTTTTTAAAAAACATGATAAAATATAAAAAATGTTACTCGTGTTACAATGTTGTTACTATCTAAATTAAGTAACAAACTAACAGGGAGGGAGAAAATCCATGAGTTTTCAAGTTCCAAGGGACGAGTATACCGGCAGGATAAATACGGTTGTTCTGGGAAAGAATAAATCGGAGCTGGCTGTCGGTGGAGAAACTGCACTACCTTTCTACTGCTTTGAAGGAGAAATCAAAAACAAACCTGTCATAGCTATGGATGTTTATGACAAAATACCGGCAAACTGGCCTGAATGTCTTGTAAAATATTACAGTGACGTTTCAGGCGATTTTGTTAAATGGGCACAAAAAAGCATAAGCCAGTATTCTGCAGACGCAATATGCTTTCACATTACAGGGGCCGGCGCTGACACCGAAGCTACAACTCCGCAGGCTGCAGCAGATATGTGCAGGCAGTTGAGGGAAGCTATAGACAAACCTTTAATTGTATATGCTGATGCGCCGCTTGAAATTGTTGCAGAGGTCATGAAAAAAGTGTCAGAGGTAAATGCTGAAAGCAATATTCTTCTCGGATGGGTGGAAGAAGACAATTACAAAACGCTTGCGGCTTCGGCAATCGGTTATAAAAATAACCTTATCTCTTTAAACCCGCTTGATGTAAATATTGCCAAGCAGCTAAATATACTGCTTACACAGCTGGGTATGCCGGAAAACAGAATAGTTATGGATCCTTCAAGTTCAGGACTTGGATACGGGATTGAATACTGTTTTTCAGCAATGGAGAGGCTGAAAATAGCTGCCCTGCTTCAGGATGATAAGATGACCCAGATGCCCATAATAAATAACATAGCCGCAGAAATCTGGAAGGTTAAGGAAGTCAAGGAAAGTGAGAAAGATTATCCTGAATGGGGCAGTATCGAAGAAAGAGGCATAAACTGGGAATCAATATCTGCAATGTGCATGTTTCTTTCCGGCGCCAATATAGTGACAATGCTTCACCCAAAAGCTGTAAAAATAGTAAAGGAAATTATAGAAGAATTATTATGAAACTTATAAGGCGAGGTTAGTTTAATGACTAAAGATAAAAAAGAATTTAACGATATCAGTGAAGATGCGGCAATATGTCATATACTTGAAAATGCGGATTCCGGCATCTCAACTGTTTTTACCCGTTCAGAGGCGCTTAAACCGTGCCCGATTGGAAGTGCGGTCTCAGGCATATGCTGCAAGAACTGCGCAATGGGTCCCTGCAGGGTAAGGGATGATAAAACAGGACTTTGCGGAGCAACCCTTGCAACTATTGCAGCAAGAAACCTTGCAAGGCATATTGCGGCAGGTGCCGCTGCCCATTCTGACCATGGGCGTGATATGGCGCATCTGCTTGAATTAACCGCCGGCGGTAAGGCTGAGGGGCTTAGGATAAAAGATGAGCCGAAGCTTTTTAGGCTTGCCGCTGACCTTGGCATAGATACAAATAATAAAGATATTGAAGAAGTTGCAAAACTAACTGCAGAAAAAGCTCTTTCGCTTTTTGGGCAGCAGCGCGGGGAAGTAGACCTTTTAAAAAGGGCACCCCAGAAAAGGCAGGATATATGGCATAAATACAATGTGGCGCCCAGGAGCATTGACAGGGAAGTAGTGGAAACAATGCACCGTACACATATGGGTGTTGACCAGGATGCGGAAAATATACTTGACTGTGCGGTAAGAGCAGCTCTGTCTGACGGATGGGGCGGTTCAATGCTGGGAACTGATATTACAGATATACTTTTTAACACACCTGTGCCGCTTGCTGCAAAGACAAATCTCGGCATGCTGAAAGAAGACGAAGTAAATATAGTAATACACGGACATGAGCCAACTCTCTCAGAAATAATTGCAGAAATATCTGATGAAAAAGATCTTGTTGAATATGCGGCTGGCAAAGGAGCTAAAGGAATAAACGTAGTGGGCATCTGCTGTACGGCAAACGAAGTGCTTATGAGGCAGGGCGTTGCGCCTATCGGGAATTTTCTGTCACAGGAAATGGCGATAATGACAGGCGCAGTTGAGCTTATGGTTGTGGATATTCAGTGCATAATGCAGTCGCTTGGCGAGCTGACAAAAAAATACCATACAAAGCTTGTCACATCGTCTCCCAAGGCAAAAATACCCGGCGCAATACATATGGAGTTTCAGGAGATAAACGGGCTTACGCTTGCAAGGGAGATTATAAAGACCGCTGTGGATAATTTTGTCAACAGAAAAACTAAAGTTTGCATTCCTGATATAAAATCAGATC
>JACVJB010000177.1 GCA_015711775.1 Actinomycetota bacterium
AAAAAAATCTTAGAAACTCTTCGCTTTACAACCTTCTTTTTCGCAGATCAGGAGAGATGCTTCTCATTATGAGTGCTGCAGGCAAAAATCATTATAATAATGTTTTAAAATTTTTATATGAGCTTTCAGGAGTTAAAACAGAAATCTCAGGCAACGACCTTAAAAATTTAAAAATAGAACCTTCAGAAAAATACAGGTTTATACTTGATGAAATCCTTAAATTAAAACTTGATAATAAAATAATTACAAAGCAGGAGGAATTAAAAACTGCAGTAAAATTGATTGAAAAGCTGAAATAAACAGTATTTTAATGACTTCATTCATATATATAACATTTCTGATATTAAAATAAAAACCTCGCGTCAGTATCATCTGCATATTTGTGAAAGATTATTTTTTATAACTATTTTTAAATTATTATTGTATAATATTTATAAAATATGTATAATATGCAAAATGATCAACGCAATAATTTAAAAAACCATACCTGAAAAAATATTATGGAAAAAAGCAGTAAATATAAAGAAGATATTGATTATGAAATAATTCAAGATGGCACAATTACTTCAGTCCCGGAAGTATTTTGTTCTTCAGGCCATTGCGGAATACGTAAATGGAAAGACGATATCAGCATAATATTAATTCCAGGCAATACAGTATGCAGCGGGGTTTTTACGAAAAACAGGTTTGCAGCTGCGCCTGTAATTGTCTCCAGGCAGCAGCTTGCTAAAAACCGCAACATAAATGCTATTGTAATAAACAGCGGTATTGCAAATGCCTGTACCGGGTACGAGGGATTAAAAAATGCTGAAAAAACCATTGAAATTGCATCAGAATATCTTGATCTGAAAAAGGAAAATATACTTGTATCATCTACGGGAAGGATTGGCAAACAACTTCCTCTTGAAAAAATCGAAAAAGGCATTTCATTCTGCAGTAAAAATTTAAGAGCAGACAATGGCCACAATACAGCAAAAGCAATACTTACAATAGATAAGCACCCAAAAGAATTTGCTGTTAAATTTTTTTACGACAATAAAGCGATTATTACGGGGGGAATTGCCAAAGGTTCTGTCATGGTTGAACCTGACATGGCAACCACTCTCTCTTTTATCGCAACAAATATATATATATCTTCCGGGATGCTGGATTGTATTCTTGGTCATTGTGTTGATGATACTTTTAACTGCATTTCAACTGATGGATGTCAGAGTACAAATGATATGATAATAGTAATTGCAAATGGCTGCAGCGGCGCCAGGATAGAAGATAAAGACAGCCTTTTATACAAGTATTTTAAAAAGGCCTTGCATGCTGTGCTTGAAAATCTGTCAAGAAAAGTCGTAGAGGATGGTGAAGGTGCAACAAAAGTAATTGAAATTGAAATAAAAGGTGCTTCCGATAAAAATGAAGCAAGGTCAGTGGGAAAAAAAATAGCCAATTCAGTGCTTTTTAAGTCTGCAATGTATGGCGAGGATATAAACTGGGGAAGGATTGCTGCAGCTATCGGCTCTGTCGATAATAATATTGACAGCGGTAATATTGACATATACCTTTCAGATATATTGATAATGGAAAAAGGAATGGCAAAAGATTATGATGAAACAGCAGCGGCAGCGCTGCTTAAAGAAAGAAATATTAAATTCCTCATTGATTTAAATACCGGAAATGCATCAGCCAGGATACTTACAAATGATATATCTTATGAATATATTAAAATCAATGCTCTTTACAAAAAACAGAAGTAAAAAATCAAGGGTACGGTTGTCTTTTTCAACCGGCAAGAATTGCTGCGCCAAGAGCTCCGGTAATCTGGGGTTCAGAGGGCACATATATTTTCACTTTAAGTTTTTCGCTTAACGCATCAACAACTGCCAGATTTTTTGCAACTCCACCTGTCATACACACAGGTTCTTCAAGACCTATTCTTTCAACCATTGAAATAATCCTGTTTGTTATAGAATAAACCAGGCCCTTAATAATTTTATTCTTATTTACACCATGACCAATAAGAGAGACTATTTCAGATTCTGCAAATACAGTGCAGGTAGACGATATATCAACCTTATCTTTTGTTTTTTTAAATATTTCTGCAAAATTCTCAAGGTTTATATCCAGCGCTTTTGACATTACTTCAAGAAACCTGCCGGTACCTGCAGCGCATTTATCATTCATTAAAAAATCCAAAGGATTTCCATCCGGATCAAGTTTAATAACCTTGCTATCCTGGCCGCCAATGTCTATAACTGTCCTGGTTTGCGGGAAAAAGTACAATATTCCTTTTGCATGGCATGTAATCTCTGTGATATTTTTATCGGCAAAAGGAATATTTTGCCTTCCATAACCCGTAGCCACAACAGATTCTATCTGCTCCTGGGCAATACCTGCTTTTGACAGGGCGCTATTAAAAACAGACAATGCAGCCTCCTTGCTGTCTCCGCCGGTTGGCGAAATGATATAAGTGCATATCCTGTTTTTATTTTCATTTTTATCAAGAATTACAGCTTCTGCAGATACAGAGCCGACATCTATGCCGCATGTAAACATTGTTTTGCCTTTCCAATGGTAAAATTAATAATTGCCTGTTAAAAAAACTTTTATTTATAAGATGAGTCCATAATTTCCATAAAACCCTGAAGTCTGGTTAACATCTGGCCTTCAGATGAATTATTCTTATTAAGACAGTCACCATCAAGAATAAGAAGAGGGATGCCTTTTTTATTTAAACTATCTTTAATTATTCTTGCGCCGCCATTACTGTGCCTGCAGCCCCAGGGGGAAAAAAGTATAGCCCCGTCTACGCTATAGTCTTCAACCATATTTTGTATTGCCCAAATCCTGTTATCAATACTTCCGTTTAAGGGATGGCAAAGCATCTTAACAGCAAGGCTTTCGAAGGGTTTTTGAGGATCAAGCTCTGGCCAGTAAACATAGTTTATTTCTTCAAATCCGAGAATAAAATTATTTTCTTCAAGAACAGTAAAAATCTTATTTTTGTAATATGGTTTGAGATGAAGCCAAAGTATTCTTTTTTTGAGTTTCTTTTCCGGCATGCTGTTCTGTATTTCAAGAAGTTTTTTAAATTCAAAATACATGCTCCTGTAAACATTAACAGCATCTTCAGTTCCCGCAAGACCGTGAAATGGCAGTATAAAATTAAGGCCATTAAAGTTTTTAGGATAAGTATGGAGCCTCTTTCTAATATTGTTTAATTTAATTGCCCAGTATCTGAATTCATTGGAAAGCCTAATAGTCTCTCTGAATTTATCCATATCCAGTTTTTTACCGGTTTTTTTTGATATATCTTTACATATATTTTCAATCTGGTTTGAAAGGTATGCCATACCTTCCGTATTGTTGACATAAGGCACTTCCAGCAGATAGTAATTATCTTTAATATTGTATTTTGCCGCATCTATATAAAATGTTTTCTGGGCAGCATCACACGCAAGGTTTGAGCATATTAAAAAATCCGGTTCAGGAAATATTTCCAGCTCTACGGCGCCTGCGGCGCTTCTATGAAATGTGCACAAGTCAGGAGTATACCACTTAGCGGATGCTTCTTTCAGTGTTTTATCTGTAATTCCCAGACCACCTGTAAATCCTGCCATTACCTCCGGCAAAAATGGCGCAAGGCCAAGACCATGAATGATTTCATAGGGCAAAAAAAGAGAGCCGTAGGCTACCGGCTGCCTGCCGCTGTAAGCATTTTTTAAGCACTTTATACTGGTAATATTAAGGATTTTATCTGATTC
>JACVJB010000178.1 GCA_015711775.1 Actinomycetota bacterium
TCTTCTTTCTTCTGTTTTTATTCTTTTTCCGGTCATATACATTTCCTGATACAAAACTTGTATCATAATATAAATATGTACAATCTTTAACGTACATAATATAGGTAATAGAGTAACGGGTTTACACACATTGTTGAACGGCGGGACGACAGTGACCAACACTCCGCCTACACCTGGTCGAGGGTGCAATGCCCGTTGCTCTCACGATTACGAGGAAAAGACTATGACAGAAGAGCAAAAAGATGATAATGACCCTTTTATAGCAACAGAGAAACGGTTGCTACAATTGGAGAAACAGGTTGAAACTCTTAATAAAGCATTAACTGAAAAGGAGAAAATGATGAATGCTGTAATTAAGACTAATAAACAACTTTTAGCTGAATTGAATAGTCAACCTCAACAAGTTCAACAGAAGCCGAAAGTTTCAGTTGAGCATAAGTTAGAAGAATCGTTCTATAAGAACTTAGGAATAAAGAAATAAAGGAGAAATAATTATGTCAATGAACCCTAAGGTAAAGAATCCGCTAATACTGACAATCGTATCGGCCGTGTTTTTAATACCTGTGCTAATACTTACCTATTTTTTATTCAGGGAAGTCCAGATAGCTGCCTGGGTTACAATACTTGTTAATGTGATCATATATTTTGTTGTGATGTTTTTAGTATTCCTTTTTTATGGAAATGTCGGAAAAAGGCAGTAAAGAAATTCTTAACAGAAAATTTGATGTGAAAAATTCTGCAGGCAACATTAAATTTAAAACAGCTGAGCCAGAGTACTGCAGGATTAATGAAGAATCACCCAGAATTGCGGATTGCAGCTCATTTGAAAATAAATTCCAGGCTTACAGGAAAGCTGTCACTGTACAAGGCTATTTTAAGTGGCTGGTAAACTACAGGCACTCAGATATTCTTATAAGCTGCGATAAAGAAGATATAACTGATAAAATCCGGTCACCCCTAAAAGAGGTTTATTCAGAACTCGATAATTTCATTAAGCAAAATCCTGTTTTTTTAAAAAGCCTTTCACCCATTGCTCCAGAATCTTTTTATCCTGAAACAATAAGTAAAATGTGCCGCATTTCAGTAAAATTCAATGTGGGCCCCATGGCTGCTGTGGCAGGCGCTGTAAATGACTTTCTTGCAAAAAATCTTCTTAAACACTGCAGCAGCCTGATAATTGAAAACGGCGGGGATCTTTTTGTAAAATCAGCTAGAGATGTTACAGTAAATCTTTACCTTAAAAATTCTTATTTTAAAAACAGCATAAGTATAAAAGTTAAAGGTGAATATACTCCCTGCGGCATATGTTCATCATCAGGCACATTCGGCCACTCCTACAGCATGGGCAGATGTGACCTTGCAACTGTTATTGCCTCCTCTTCTTTGGCTGCTGATGCTGCAGCTACTTCTGCAGCAAACAGTGTTAAAAACCAGGATGATATACAGCCGGCAATTGATTATTTCAGGGCTTTTGATGATATTTCAGGTATTCTTCTTATAAAAGATAAAAAAATCGGAATGTGGGGCAGATTCCAGCTTGTTTAATTAACATATGCAGGGCACGTGATAAAGGAACAGGAAATTGAAAGACCGCAAAGCAGAAATGATAAAAGTAAAATTATTAAAAAAATTTAAGCAAAAAAAATTATATTTTAGATATTCTGCAGGGGTTTTTATCTTTTTAATTACATTAGCGATGTTTTCTTGTTTTTTAATTACATCCTGTGAAAATGATGGCTTCTTCAGGCAGCTGCAGCTGCAGGTTCAGGAAAAAGAATTAGTAAACGAATCTGAAGAAACTGATATTACCAGACAGGATGATCCTTTACCCCCGAAAGACATTAATGTTTATATAGACAGCCTTATTGATTATAAAGACAGAAACATAATACTTAAAGAGCTAAAAAAGAGCATTAAAGATTACAATTTCATGTCAGCTGCAGAAAATACATTATCAGATCAGTCACAGGAGTCTGGCGGCAAAGAAACTGAACACGCAAGTAAGTACAGCGGTATTGTCCAGGTTTACGATAAAGACTCTGCAGATATTGTGTTTAAGATAGTAAGCGGGGACCAGATGGAGCTGGCTGCGGCAGGGCCCTTTTATTATGCGGCTGTCACATCTTTTTACAGCCTTGTTGAAGATATATCTTCCGATAACCTGAATCAATACTGGAGCGGCATAAAGACTACTTTTAATGACATTGAAGGAAATGACACAGAAATGAGCCTTGCTTTAGGCAGACAGGTTTTTGATATTATGGAAAATATAGCCGGGGATTGCAATGCTCAAAATTTAAATATTATAGGAAGAGCGGATATTGAGACTGCAATCAAGACGAATATTATTTCAAGGACCTCCGGAAGCGGCAGTTATTCAAGTAAAGATAAAAAGGGTGGCAACGGTACTGATGATAACAGTGAAAAACTGGTAAACGCTGATGAAGAAAATTCAAATAATGCGGGCAGCGCCGTTATGCAGGTAATATCAATAGTCTCATTTGATGATATAAAACCCTATCACAAGGTATTAAAGATAGACGGTATTAACCTTCTGGATAAAAATACAGAAGAGGTCGCAATTGGAGCAAGCAAAAAAAATTCTAATTCCGGTGCAAAAACGCCAATTAAATATATAAGGGATTATCCGCTTGTGTTTGCAATAGGGGCAGATTTTAAAGATGATGACATTGATGAAGCGCTTGCCTCTCTTATTAATAAAAATATTGCAGAAGCCATACCTTCAAACAGATCTTCAGATAATTTAACAAGCGTCATGATGACAGGAGTAACCGCTCTTACAAGGCAGGTTGCAGCAAGAATGGATGAGAAGGGCATACTTTACCCGGCAGAAAAAATAAGGGATGTGCTTCTTGATGCTGATATTACACATATAAGCAATGAGGTGTCTTTTATTCCTGGCTGTTTTGCGGCAAGGCCCAATACGATGGTTTTCTGCAGCAAACCGGAATACATTGAACTCTTGAAATACATAGATGCTGATGTAATTGAGCTTACAGGCAATCATATAAATGATTACGGCAGTCAGTGGCTTGATTATTCAATTGATATATATGACCGGGAGGGCATCCCGTACTTTGGCGGCGGCAGGAATCTTGAGGATGCCCTAAAGCCCGCACTTTTTGAAATCGATGGTTATAAGTTTGCTTTCCTGGGCGCAAATCCTGCAGGGCCATCCTATGCATGGGCAACTGAAAGCACGGCAGGCTCAGCCCCGATTAATACTTTAAGCGATGAGCTTATAGAAAAGGATATGCAGCAGTATGAAGAAACAATAAAGGTTTTAAAAAGCCGGGGATATATTGTAATATTTACCTTCCAGTATTTTGAAAGTTACAGTTACGCCCCCACAGGCCGGCAGGCTGCAGATTTTGAGCGTATGATAAACGCAGGCGCAGACATTGTAAGCGGCAGCCAGGCGCATCAGCCTCAGGGATTTAAGATTTCAGATGATGGTTTTATATGTTTTGGGCTTGGAAACATATTTTTCGGCCAGGCTCTTGGAAAAGAGGTAAAACAGGGTATAATTGCAAAACATATATTTTACAAGGGCAAACATATAAATACTCAGCTCATCACAACATTTATAGAGGATTTTTCACAGCCCAGGCTGACAACTGATTCAGAAAGGGCAGATTTGCTGAAATCTGTTTTTAAAGGAAGTGAATGAGACGGTTCTCAAAGATATGAATAGTAAAAAA
>JACVJB010000179.1 GCA_015711775.1 Actinomycetota bacterium
AAAAAACTTCAAGTTTGTAGAGATTTTCACCGTACTTTCTTACTGCAACTATCTCGCCTTTTTGAACTTTCATATAATTAAGAAAATATAGAATAATAAATAAAAACTGACTTTTTAATAAGCTTTAAGGGAAATGTTAATAATATTACAGTTAAATAGCAATACCATAAATCAGTAATCCTGAATACATTTAACATTTATTTTTTTCCTGTACTTTAATTCCTTTATGCCCTGTATAAGCGCGGAAGCTGCAGACAGTGTAGTTATTGATGGTATATTATGCATTACTGCTGCTGTCCTTAAGTAATAGCCGTCACTTCTTGCATTGCTGCCCTCAGGCGTATTTATTATCAGATTAACTTCATTATTTTTCAGCATGTCAAGTACATTTGGCCTTCCTTCGCTTATTTTTAAAACCCAGTCACATTTAATGCCGTTTTTTTCAAGTATTTCAGCAGTCCCCTTTGTAGAAATAATCTTAAAACCCAGGTCATGAAATTCCTTTGCTATAGCAATGATATTATTTTTGTCTTTATTGCTTACGCTTATAAAAACTATTCCTTTTGTAGGCAGATTCTGATTTGCAGCAATTTGTGATTTGGCATATGCAATGCCAAAGATTTTATCAATACCCATAACTTCACCTGTTGATTTCATTTCAGGGCCAAGGATAGTATCAAATCCAGGAAACCTGTTGAAGGGAAGGACAGCTTCCTTGATGCTGAAATAATCAAGATTTAAACTGTCAACACGTCTAAAATCAAGATTTTTCAGTTTTTTGCCGCTCATAACTCTTGCAGCAATTTTTGCCAGCGGAACTTTTGTTGATTTGCTTACAAAGGGCACTGTCCTTGAAGCTCTCGGATTTGCTTCAAGCACATATACTTTTGAATTCTTTATAGCGTACTGAATATTGAGAAGCCCGCATACATTGAGCCCTCGGGCGATATTTAATGTGTATTTTTTAATATCTTCGATAACTTCTTTTTTTAAAGTATAAGGAGGTATCACACATGCGCTGTCGCCTGAATGTATACCTGCTTCTTCAATATGCTCCATGATTGCCCCAATATATATTTCACTTCCGTCATAAACTGCGTCAACATCAACTTCAATTGCATCCTCAAGGAATCTATCTACAAGTATTGGTTTATCCGGGGATATAAGAGAGGCGCTGTTTATATAATTAATAAGGCTTTCCCTGGCGTAGACAATATTCATTGCCCTTCCGCCAAGCACATATGATGGTCTTACGAGCACGGGATAGCCAATTTTTTCAGCAATATCGACAGCTTCTTCTACGGTCATGGCGGTTCCGTTTTCCGGCTGAGGAATTTTTAAGCTGTTAAGCATTTCGCCGAATCTTTTCCTGTCTTCTGCAAGGTCTATATTGTCCGGAGTGGTGCCAAGTATATTTACTCCAGCTCTGCTCAGCTTCACCGCAAGTTTTAAAGGCGTCTGTCCCCCAAACTGGACAATTACTCCATAAGGTTTTTCAGCATCTATTACATTCATAACATCTTCAAATGTTAAAGGTTCAAAATATAGCCTGTCCGAAGTGTCGTAATCTGTTGAGACGGTTTCAGGATTACAATTTATGAGTATTGTTTCATATCCGTCATCATGAAGCGCAAAAGATGCATGCACACAACAATAATCAAATTCAATTCCCTGTCCAATTCTATTAGGGCCGCTGCCAAGAATAATTATTTTCTTTTTTGCGGAGGGTTTTATTTCATCTTCTTCTTCATAAGTTGAATAATAATATGAAGTGTATGCCTCAAATTCTGCGGCGCATGTATCAACAGTCTTAAATGTCGGGTTTATTGAAAGCTTTTTCCTTAAATCCCTTATGTCTTCTTCCCCGCAATTGCACATATGCGCTATCTGTTTATCTGAATAACCAAGCCTTTTTGCTTCTATAAGCATTTTTTGTGTAACGCTGTTTACGTTTGAGCAAACAAAGCTTTTTTCAAAATCCACAAGCTGTTTTATATTGAATAAAAACCACTGATCTATCTTTGTATTCTGAAATATTTCATCAATTTCCATGCCCTGCTCGAATGCATGTTTAATATAAAAAATACGATCCTGATTTGGGACTGAAAGCATTGCCCTTAAAATCTCATTGTTATATTTATCATAACCATCGCTGCCCAGACCGTATCTGTCGATTTCAAGAGACCTGATTGCTTTCTGAAGAGCCTCTTTAAAAGTCCTGCCTATAGACATTGCTTCCCCAACTGATTTCATTCTTGTTGTCAGGCTTGCGTCAGTGCCAGGGAATTTTTCAAAAGCCCACCTTGGAAATTTTACAACTACGTAATCAATGGAGGGTTCAACACAGGAAGGCGTTTTTTTTGTAATATCGTTCGGTATCTCGTCAAGCGTATAGCCAATCGCAAGTTTTGTAGCAATTTTTGCTATTGGAAAACCGGTTGCTTTAGACGCAAGTGCGCTGCTTCTGGAGACTCTGGGGTTCATTTCAATAACAACCATTTTTCCGTCTTCAGGATTTACAGCAAACTGAATATTAGAGCCTCCGGTCTCAACTCCTATTTCTCTTATTATTTCAAGAGATGCCTGCCGCATTGCCTGGTATTCCTTATCAGTAAGGGTTTGCGCGGGCGCCACTGTTATGCTGTCGCCTGTATGTACTCCCATAGGATCAAAATTTTCAATTGAGCATACTATTACTGCATTGTCATTTTTATCTCTCATTACTTCAAGTTCATATTCTTTCCATCCTGCTACAGATTTTTCAATCAATACCTGTGACACAGGTGAGAAGTCAAGCCCCCTGGTTACAATTTCAATGAATTCCTCTTTATTGAAAGCAAGTCCGCCCCCGATGCCTCCAAGAGTAAAACTTGGCCTTACCACAAGCGGAAATTTAAGCAGGCTGCTTATCCTGAGGGCCTGGTCAAGAGTGCTTGCATAATCGCTTTGCGGAACTTCAAGATTTATATTTTTCATGGCTTGTTTGAAAAGTTCCCTGTCTTCAGCCTTATTAATTACTTCAACGCTTGCCCCGATAAGTTCAACGCCATATTTTTCAAGAATACCTTCTTTTGCAAGCGCAATAGCTGTATTGAGCCCAGTCTGTCCGCCAAGGGTTGGAAGGAGTGCGTCCGGCCTTTCCTTTTTAATAATTTTTGATACAAATTCAGTAGTTACAGGTTCAATATAGGTTCTATCTGCAAATTCAGGGTCCGTCATTATTGTTGCGGGATTTGAATTTACCAGTATAACTTTGTATCCTTCCTCTTTTAATACTTTACAGGCCTGTGTGCCTGAATAATCAAACTCACAGGCCTGGCCTATAACTATAGGACCAGAACCTATAAGCATTATTTTTTTTAAATCTTTTCTTTTTGGCATTTAATTGGCCTGTCTTTAACGTTTTTTAAACTTATCAATATAACCTAGAAAACTTTTAAATAAATATCTGGAGTCAAGGGGCCCAGGGCTGGCTTCAGGATGATGCTGAACGCTGTAAGAATATATTTCCGGATACTGGATACCTTCAATAGTATTATCATTTAAATTTATATGAGTAACTTTAGGGGTGGCTTTTTTTATTCTCTTTAATGATTGCGGTTTGACAGAAAAACCATGATTTTGCGAAGTTATTTCACCTCTTTGCGTTAAAAGATTTTTTACAGGATGATTGCCGCCATGATGTCCGAATTTTAATTTATAAGTTTCTGCCCCCAGAGC
>JACVJB010000180.1 GCA_015711775.1 Actinomycetota bacterium
CCAGCACGGGCTGCTGCATACATCGCCTTTACTTACACAGCTGCATCCGCTTAAAAACTTTATGCTTTTTAAAAGATCAATTTTTGAAGTTATATTATTATATGAAGTGCCGCTATCTGCAGGAATAACCAAGCTATTTCCTGTAACTGTTTTTTGGCCGGCGCTTTCAATGTTAATCCCGGAAATTTCAACAATTCCGTTTTCCGCAATTATAACAAAAGGCATATAGCTGTAGTAAAAAAGCACTTTTGAACTTATTGCGCCTGTTTTTTCCCCTTTAAGAGACAATTCTTCAGCTCTTTTAACAAGGTATAAAAGCCAGTCTTTTTCAACCGTACAGTCATTATTTATAAGGGCTACATATTTGCCTTCTGCAGCGCAAATACCGGCATTATTCCCGCCTGCATAGCCAAGGTTTTTTTCAAGCCTCACAGTTATCACCCAAGGAAAAAACTTGCGAACATATTCTTGCGAGCCGTCAGTTGAGCCGTTATCAACCATTATGACGCTGATTTTACTTTTGGGGTAATTTAAACCTTCTATGGACTTAAAGAGGTTATTTAAAAATCTTTTTCCGTTAAAATTAACAGTTATTAAAGTAACTGCAGGAAAATTAAATTCTTCCAAATCAACTGCTCCGGATACCGGCTAAAATTATAATAATAGAAACTCAGCCACGCGAAATCAATATCACTCCGGCAGTTATTACAGCGGCGCCTATCCAGCGTATGGGGTTAACATCTTCCCTGAGCACAAACTTTGAAATTATTAAGATAAGAACGTATGTAAGACCTATAAAAGGGTATGCAAAGCTCAATTCAACAGCAGACAGAACAACTAACCATATAGCTGCCGAAATTACATAGCAGAAAAGGCCGGTCAGCACCAGCGGACTTTTAATAATGCCCAAAAAAAGCTGTCCAAGCGAGCTGAAGCTGTTTACTGAAATGGACCCTATCTTATTTAAGCCAATTTTTAAAAGAAGCTGACCCCCGACAGCTATGGAAATGCTGACAAGTATCAATATTATTGATTTTGCTAAACTCAATCCATACCTCTCTTTATGCTGTAAAGTTCTCAATTTCTTAAATTTTTAACCCGGAACGATTTTAATAAAAAACTAAAATATTATAATACAGCTATTTTCTTTTTGCCACATAATATTTATTTGAAATAGTAAGCCCCATAATCCTGTCAATATTATCAATATCGCCGAGAAGAGCTTCCAGCTTCTCATCAAGCGCGGCAAATTCTTCCTGCTGCTGGGGCTGACTGCTTTCAATTAGCCTTCTCAGCGCCCTTATATCCACTCCAAGATTTGCAACCTGGTATTCAAGAGTCTTAAATATATTGTAATAAATAAATATCATTCTTTCCCTGTTTTTTGCATTAAGCTCATTTATTTCCCTGTTTATCTGCAGGTGTATATTATTGCTTATGGACTGTATGGATATATTATAATTTCTCCTGAGATTTTCAAGGTAAAGACCGGTTATTGCATATATGTATTTTTTCAGCCTTCCTTTGATGCTCCTGTCATTTTTAAATTCATCAGATTCAAGGATATTTAAGCTTTTTAAAAACTGCAGCTCCTTAAAGTCTTTTCCTGAAAATTTAATTTCAAACAAATCCATCAGCTCGTTTGCAGTTTGCGGTTTGCCTGTAGCGGCTTTTGCGTCTGTATAATTGTTAAACGGTTCAAGTTTATCCCAGACACCCTTGTCCACAATATCATAACCTGTATTGCGCAGTATGTATTCAAGAGTAAATTCATCAATTTTTGCGCCTGTTTTGTCAGCATATTTCTGCGGGCCGAACGCTTTTGATATGCCTTTTTCCTCAGGTACGGAAAGAAAAAGGATTCCGTCAGTTTTAAGCTTCATGCCGATGATATTTAAGAGGTCATAGAAAAACTTAGGAGTGATATTATAAAACGCATTATTAATTATAACCGAATCAAACCTGGTTCGTCCCATTATTTTGGATTTTAAGTATCCTATGCTGTCAAGCCCACTTTTTTCCTGCTCTGTTTTCTGTTCCTCATCGCCGGTTTCTATATAAAATATTTTTCCGAATGATTTACCCTGCAGAAGCTCCCTGTCTCTGAAAATGTTTGATGTAAAAACAAGAGTATTGGTCGAGCCGCTTAAATTCTGGTCAAGAATATTTACAATTTTGCTGTTCTGCAGGCTGACCATTTCCATAATATTTTTTTTATCTATTAATAAATTCAAGAACACTATTGGTAATATATTTTAATTGCTCATCATCTAATTCGGTATGCATTGGTAAAGAAATTACCGAAGAACATAACATTTCAGTAACAGGGAAATCGCCTTCTTTATACCTTGGGTCGATATATGCTTTTTGCATATGAAGAGGGACAGGATAATAAATCATTGCAGGAATTTCTTTACTTGCAAGGTAAGATTGTAACTCATTACGGTCAACATCTGTCAAAACAAGAGTATATTGATGAAAAACATGTGTAGAGTAAGGAGCTGTTACAGGTGTTTTAATCTTTGGATGATTTTCAAAAGCTTTGTTATAATATGATGCAGCATAATTTCTTGCTTTGGCATACTCATCAAGATATTGCAATTTTACTTTAAGTACAGCAGCCTGAATACTGTCTAATCGCGAATTAACACCTATATAATCGTGATAATATCTTACGACCATACCATGATTGACAACTACTCTCATTTGTTTTGCCAATTCATCATCGTTTGTAAAAATAGCTCCTCCATCTCCATAACAACCAAGGTTTTTCGATGGGAAAAAAGATGTGCAGCCAATATGACCAATTGTACCTGCTTTTTTTCTACTTCCATCTTTAAATATATATTCTGCACCAATAGCCTGACAAGCATCTTCAATAACATATAAATTCTTTTCTTTGGCAATTTCCATAATTTCTTCCATATTGGCACATTGTCCGAAAAGATGAACCGGAACAATAGCTTTAGTTTTGGGAGTTATTGCTTTTCTCAATGAATCTATAGAAATATTGAAAGTATCCGGTTCTACATCAACCAGAACCGGTGTAAAACCTAACAATGCAATAACTTCAGCAGTAGCAATGAATGTAAAAGAAACAGTTATAACTTCGTCTCCGGGTTTTAGCCCCATTGCCATCATTGCCACCTGTAAAGCATCAGTGCCATTAGCACAAGGAATAACATGCTTAACATTAAGATATTTTTCTAAATCCGACTGAAAATCACGAACTGCAGGACCATTAATAAAGGCACATGAATCTATAACTTCCTGAATTCCTTTATCAACTTCTGTTTTAATCTTTTCATACTGGCTTTTTAAATCAACCATTTGAATTTTCTTCATCCTAAGTAAAATTTATAGTTATAATTTTATTTCCTTTTAATGCAAAAATAATTATTATTTTCAATTGACATTAATCAACCTCATAAAATAATGTTTAAACAATTAATTTTACTAATTTTACATTTTTAAATCTCAATTTTAATAAACACTGCATATATTGACTTTAAAAATGTTAGCCCAATTTGCAAACCTTTCTAAAAGACCTAAAGAATCTGGAAATTTAGAAATTTGGGTCAATGGCGCAAAAGCCTCTGAATTTGTTATCTCCGAATCTCTATCAGAGCCTATCAAATTAACAATTGACGCAAAGTTTTTGAAAACAAACGGAAAAAATTCTATAAAGGTGCTTTACAATGGAATGAAAGAGGG
>JACVJB010000181.1 GCA_015711775.1 Actinomycetota bacterium
GCGCGACGGGCCGTCAGGAGGATCTCGCCCAGCTCCAGCCGGCCACGCTGACGCTCGTCGTGGTCCGAGCCTTGTGGAACCTGGTCGTCGAGCGGCCTGGTATTCGCGCCGTTCGTCTTGTACTCGGTGTCGAGCACTACTCCCATCCCGTTGCGCAACCGCGCAAAACGAGGGCCGAAATCCCGAATCCACACGGTATTCGAGGGAATCTCGATAAAATCGAGTTTCGTCGGCGGCAGGTCGCGAATGGCCATCTCGTCGTCGATGCGAAGGTAAACCTCTTCGTCCTCGACCAAGGCGACGAGGGGAACGCGGCCATCAAGTTCCCGCAAAAGGTCGAAAAACACTTCCTGAAAAACATCCTCCGCCGTGCCTTGCATATCCGCCGTAAGTGTCAACTATTATTTTTCTTCCGGTAAGCCCCGTGTCGCCCATGGGCCCGCCAATAGTGAATTCACCTGTAGGGTTAACAAAAAGCTGGAGATTTTTTGAAAGATATTCCTCAGGTATAATTGGTTTTATAACAAACTCACGAATATCTGGAGCAATCTGTGCTTCAATATCAATCATAGGCTTGTGCTGGCATGCAACAACAACAGTTTCAACAGCTTTCGGTTTTCCATCCACATATGAAACTGTGACCTGGGTTTTTCCATCAGGGCGAAGATATGGCAGTATGCCGGCTTTCCTTACTTCAGCGAGCCTGTGCGCAAGCTGGTGAGCAAGCTGGATCGGAAGAGGCATAAATTCAGGAGTCTCATTACATGCAAATCCAAACATCATGCCCTGATCACCTGCTCCAATTAAATCAATTTCGTCCTCATAACCATTGCCTGCCCTTGCCTCAAAGGATTTATTTACACCCTGGGCAATATTAACAGACTGTTTTCCGATTGAAGTCATTACTCCGCATGTTTCATAATCAAAACCGTATTTTGCCCTGGTGTATCCTATATTTTTAATGACTTCTCTAACTATATCCGGTATTTCCACATAAGTATCCGTGGTTATTTCTCCTGCAACTACAACAATGCCCGTTTTTAACAGTGTTTCAACTGCAACTCTTGCTCCAGTGTCCTGTGATATTATTGCATCAAGAACCGCATCAGAGATCTGGTCCGCCATTTTATCCGGATGTCCCTCTGTAACAGATTCTGATGTAAACACATAACTGCCTTTCCTGCTCATTTAATTCCTCCTGATTTTACTTCAAGTCATTTATTATCTTATTTAATATTATTCTTGCTATAATCCGCTTCCTGTTTTTACCGGTCCTTTCAATATCCCCATTTGAAGATATTATTACTGCTTCATTATAATCACTTTCGAAACCTATATCATTCCTGGAAATATCATTTAACACCATTATATCAATATTTTTATTCTTCATTTTTTCAACAGTGTTTTTAATATTTTCTCCGCTTTCCGCCGAAAAACCGGCAAGATACTGTCCTTTTTTTTTCTTTTCTGCAAGCATTGAAAGAATATTTATATTTTCCCTGAATTTTAACTTCGATATTATATCATCATTTTTCTTTAACTTATAATCATACTTGCTTACAGGAATTATATCGCTTACTGCTGCAGCCATCATAGTGATATCTGCGTCGCTATAATGTTTTAAAATTTCTTCCATCATCGTATTACTGCTCTGCACTTTAATAAATTTGATATCTCTGGGCAGCTCTGCGCCGCTGGCAGATGATACAAGAACAACTTCTCCGGCTCCCCTGAAATATGCCTCCATTGCAAGTTCATGGCCCATTTTGCCGCTTGATCTGTTGGAAATAAATCTTACGCTGTCCAGAAACTCCACTGTCGCACCGGCGCTAATAAGGATTTTTTTATTTTTTAAATCATTTGAAAACATAATGCAGTCAGAAACTGCAGCAATTATATTTTCTTCTGCAGCAAGTCTTCCCTTTCCTTCAGAACCGCATGCAAGCTTTCCTGTCCCGGGTTCCACAAAAAAATAATTTCCAGTATTTTTTAGAATATCAATGTTTTTTTGTATGATTTGATTTTCATACATACAGGAATTCATTGCCGGGGCAATTATTACAGGGCAATAGCATGCAGCTATTGCTGTTGTAAGGAAATTATCGCAAATCCCGCTGGAAATTTTTGAAATAGTATTTGCGCTTGCAGGCGCAATAAGTATAATATCAGCACTTTGTGAAAGAGAAATATGGCTGATTTTTTCTTCATTGGAGTACTGTCCGACAATAGCTTTTTTGCCGCTTATAGAACTTAAAGTAATAGGATTTATAAAACGGCATGCATTTGGAGTAAGCACGCAAAATACCTCTGCCCCTGATTTTACCAGGCTGGAACATATTGAAGCAGCTTTATATGCTGCAATAGAGCCTGTAATTCCAAGTATAATTTTTTTATTTTTTAGAATTGAAGAAGTCTGGCCGCCGGTGTTCATTTTAAAATAATGTTAAAAATTATTAAAGCAAGTACCTACGCGCATTCAATTGAAAAATACTCTGTTTGTAAATATTTGCGGATAAACTCTAAATTAAATTTTCTTCAGCCTGGGAAAAACTGAGTTTTCCCTCCTGAAGCTCTTTAATTGTTATTTCAAGAGGATCCTCTGAATCAGTATCTATAAGTGGAGGAACTGCGTTTACCCTTTCCATATTTCTTTTGGCTGTTATGTACTGGCCAAGCTCCCTTGATCTTTTTGCCAGTGCAATGCAAAGTGAGTATTTGCTGCCAACAACATCTGTAAGAGAATCCATTTTATAAAGGTCCATTTATATCAACGCTCCCTATTTTGTATTTTCATTTAATATATATTTGAGGTTAAGCAAAGCTTCATTATAATCATTATTTACAATAATGCAATCATAATATTTCTGGAAATCAAGCTCTTCTCTGGCAGCTTGAAGCCTTTTTCCAATTTCAGCCAGACTTTCAGTGTTTCTTTTCTGCAGTCTTTTTTTTAATTCTTCAATTGTGCCTGGCATAATGAAAATCATATATGCATCCGGCATGTTATTTTTTACCTGCATTGCTCCCTGTACTTCAATTTCAAGTATAACATTGTTGCCTTTGCCCAGTTCTCTTTTGACAAAATTTTCAGGTGTACCATATTTATATCCGCAGTAAACCGCGTATTCAAGAAGCTGTTCATTTCTTATAAATTCATCAAACTCAGCTTCGGAAATAAATATATATTTTTTACCTTCAATTTCATTTTTTCTCCTGGGTCTGGTAGTTACAGAAACCGATGCTTTAAAACCGTTCAGTTCATTCAGGACTTTTTCTATCAACGTACTTTTTCCAGCGCCGCTTGGTCCTGATATAACAAAAAGTTTTCCTTTTTTTAATAATTTATCTGTCATAACAGTAGTATTATTTTATATTATCCGGTTTTCAATCCCAAAATGCATGAAAAATTTTAATCTTTGATTTTTTCCAAGACCACCAATTTTTTTGCACTTGCTTATATTCATTTCCTTCATTAAATTAATCGCATATATCCTGCCTCTTTTTGGAAGCGAACAGAGGCTATCTATAACTTTCATTTCCTTAAGATTCTTATATATTAGTGAATCTGAAAAAGCCTCACTAAGACTGATGTTGCCTGTTTTTAAATTCCGTTTAATTTCAGACCTCAGTTTTCTTATTTTTCTTGCATCTTCAATATTTTGTAAAGGAATGCTTTGCAAACTCATATATTCTTTCCAGGTTTAAACAA
>JACVJB010000182.1 GCA_015711775.1 Actinomycetota bacterium
ATAAAAAGCGCCTTTATACATATGGTGGGGGATGCAGCCTCATCCGTGGCTGTGGTCGCAGGCGCAGTAATTATTTATTTTACGGGTTTTTATATAATAGACCCTGTACTTTCAATAATAATAGCAATACTTATACTTATATGGTCAATCTCTCTTATCGGAGACTCTGTGAGAATCCTTATGGAATCTGCGCCAAAGTCAATAGACATAAACAGGCTTTATAATGAACTTGTAAGAAGTGACGCCAGGATAAAAGATATGCATGATTTGCATATATGGGAAATAACAACGGACATGTACTGCATGAGCGCGCACATTGTAATTGAAGATATGAGCGTAAGCGCCACAGAAGAACTTCTTCTCAAAGTGCAGGGATTTCTTGAGAATGAATATAAAATTATTCATCCCATTATCCAGTTTGAAACAGGGAAGTGGCTTATGCATGATAATTCATGCAGGCTTTCCTGACACTGTCACATCCAAGTAAAACCATGGCTAACGGCATTGCCGCAGCATAGTATTAAAGCTTCAGTATAATAATTCAAATATTTGTTTTTTTATTTTATTAAATTCTGCAGATGTAAATATTTTGCCATCCCTTGGCCTTTTTATGTCAATTTTAAAAGTTTTCTTTACAATCGCTGGCCTTTCAGAAAGAACATATATTTTATCTGAAAGAAAGATTGCTTCTTCAATATCATGTGTAATAAAAAGAATGGATGCATTTATCTGTTCCCAGATTTTAAGAAGCCACATCTGCATTTTTTTCCTGGTTATTGCATCAAGGCTGCCAAAAGGTTCATCAAGCAGCATTATATCGTCAGCAAAAAGATAAGTTCTAAGAAGGGCAGCTCTCTGCCTCATTCCTCCTGAAAGCTGGCATGGATAGCTTTTTTCAAAACCCTCCAGTCCAAATGCCGGGAAATGCTCCATTGCCTTAACTGCAGCATCCTTTCTTCGGTATCCCTTTAATATGAGCGGAATACAAACGTTATTTAAAATAGTGGCCCAGGGGAAAAGGAGGTCCTTCTGGTGCATATAGCTTACCCTGCCGGTCCTGCCGTTAAACTGGCGTCCGTCTATAAAAACAAATCCTCTGTCAGGTTTTTCCAGACCGGCTATAACATCAAACAGAGTGCTTTTTCCGCATCCGCTTGGCCCTAATATGGAAACAAACTGGTTTTTTTCAAGCACAAGTGATATGTCTTCAATAGTATGAAGGTTTGTAAAACTCTTTTTTATATTTTTTACTTCAATAAGTATATTGTCTTTTACTGTCAATTTTGTTTTTACAATTAATTATTAATAAACTTAAAACCAGCTATTGATTTTATGGTAAATACTTGTTTGTAAATGCTTTTGACCAGTCAAGCTGTTCCTGCAAAAGGTTATTTTCATACATCCAGTCACTAAATGTTTTCCATATACTTTCGTCCATATGCCCCCATGAGGTTTCTTCAGTTAAATACCGGTCTGCCAGGTACTGCTGACTTGCTTTTACAATTTCAATGTCAAGCTCGGGAACATACAAAACCAGTATTTCTGCCGCTATTTCAGGATTTTCTTTTGCAAATCTGTACCCTTTTTCTGTTGCAGCAAGAAAATCCTTAACCATTTCTGGGTTTTGACCGGCTGTTTTTTCACTGGTAATAATGACAGGGGTATAAAAATCCAGCCTGTTGTCAAGGTCCTGAAGAAGCATGAAATTAATTTCAAAGTTATTTATTTCTGCAGCAACCCCGTCCCAGCCATAATAAATCCATGTAAAATCGACATCTTTTGTAACACTTGTAAAAAAGTCTGCAGCTCCAATATTTACAATTTCAAGCGTGTCAAAATTACTTCCATATTTATCCATTAAACCTTTAAGTATTGCTTCTTCCATGGGCGAGCCCCAGCCGCCGTACCTTTTCCCCTCAAAATCTGCAGGAGATTTAATATTTTTTGCTGCAGGCGAAGCAAAACCTGAAGTATTATGCTGAAGTATTGCAGCAATAGCAATAACCGGCAAAGGGTTAACTGCTGTCCGCGCATATGTCACCTGTTCCTGGTAACTTATGCCAAACTGGCCTCTGCCGGCAGCAATAAGGTCAGCGCTGCCGCCCTCGGAGGGCTGTATTATTTCGACAGATAGGCCTGCATTTTCATAATAGCCTTTATCTTTTGCAATATATATTCCGGTATGATTTGTATTGGGGACCCAGTCAAGCATAACTGTAACCTGCTGAAGCTCTGCCGATACGTTTTCCTGCTTTGAAGCTTCATCCTGCCCAACGTACTGCTTTTCCGTTATTTCCGGAAGAGTTATTCTTGAACAGGATAAGATGCCTGCAGCCGCAATGATGCCAAAAACAAGTATAAAAACAGTCATACAGATAAATTTGCAGTTATTTAATATTCTTGAGTTTTTATTTTTTTTCATTTTATAATCCTCCACTTAGCTCTGCTTAGAGATATAAAAAGCCATGAGAAAAAGGGAATCGTACCCTTTAATTAAAACTTTTAAACTATAAATTTAAATTTCCTGTTTTTCTTCAATATAAACATCTCCGGCAATTCTTAGCCAGGGCATATATTTTTTTTCAGCAAGTTCAATAATTTTTAAAAATATTATGCTCAGGACTGTTATGACCAGTATCGCCGCAAAAACTTTGTCTGTCGCAAAAGAGTGTTTGGCGCGTATCATATAAACCCCGAGTCCGCTTTTGCCTCCAACCCATTCTCCTATGGTTGCACCCATTATACTGTACGTTGCCGCAATTTTAAGTCCTGAAAAAAAGGCCGGCATTGCAGAGGGTATCTTAACAAACCGGTATACACTGTATCTACCGGCGCCCATGGACCGCATAAGATCAACCAGTTCCCTGTCTGCAGTAGACAGCCCCTGGAGAAAACTCACTGTTACAGGGAAAAAACATATAAGTATTACAATAATTATTTTAGGAATGTATCCATACCCGAACCAGATGATAAAAAGGGGAGCCAGCACTATAATTGGTATTGTCTGTGAAATGATTAAAACAGGATAAAGGGTTTTTTTTACTGTTATAGCTGAATCCATAATTAAAGCAATTATTACAGATAAGAATACTGCTATAAAAAAACCTGCAAATGTCTCATAAAGGGTTATAAGGATATGCCCGCCCATATTTTTAAAATCAGTGAAAAGACTGACGAGTATTGCGATGGGTGATGGAAGTATATAGGCGGCAAAAATGCCTGCGGCAGAAATGATTTCCCACATACCTAAAACAACAGCAAAGAATATAAGCGGATATATTTTGTTTTTTAACCCGTTTTTCATAAATTATGACCGTTTTTTTACTATAAAACCCTTTTAAATTTCCCTGACAATAAGAAGCTTGCCGTTTTCAAAATAAAGGTTCGCAGTATCTTTTATGAACTCATTGCTCAACCCTCTTACAGGGCTGAAAAATAGTTTTTCATTCTTTAACCGGTATTTCAGTCCTGCAGTTTTTTCAAAATATACATACGGAGTGAGAGAAAAAATGGATATTTTTTTGCCTGCAGAACCCTTTATGCTGCATGATTCTGAAACAATAAATATTTCGCTACTGTCAGAAATTATGCTTATATCCATATCCGTATAACTCTCTGATGCCATAAGCATAATATTTGCAAAGCTGTGATCAAATCTGCCTCCGAGAGCGCCGGCCACCAGCACTTTTTTAAAATTCCTGCTATTT
>JACVJB010000183.1 GCA_015711775.1 Actinomycetota bacterium
CATACTTAATCACCACAAGTATGATAATATAATTAAAGTATGAAGTCAATTTATTAGGTTAAAATAAATTTGTCACTCTTTATTTTCTATGACATAACCAGGCTCATCTATTGCCTGCTTCTTACGCTTCCCTGAGCAAACATTGCTATAATAGCCGAGGTAGCAAACCGTCTGCTCATTTTGATTGGGAACATAGGAGCATAGACTTGCAATAAAATTCAGAGATTGAAACTTATTGAACAAGCCTTGAAAGCACCGAAGCTATATTATCAAGAGCAACTTCATCAGGAAGCACGACTTTTAACTCAAGATTTCCTTTCTTATCTGTAGTTATGTATTTTTGCAGATTGCTTTTGATAGATTCTTTATTCTGCCCGACCGCGCTGCCACTGGAGCTTTTTGGTATTAACTGCTCCAGCAGGCTAAACGCAGACGTAAACAGCTGCCCTGCCGCAGCAGCCACTTTTTCTCTTCTTTCTTCTTCAGCCTGCAGTTTTTGTTTTTCAAGTTCGCTGATATCAAGAGGCGCTTCAGCGGGACGGCCCAGCAGTATTTCAAGCCTGCGTTTGAGCGCCTCAGCTCCGCTTGTTATATCGACTTTTTTTATTTTACTTTTAATATCAAGAGCTGCCAGCGCAATTTCTTTTTTTGCTGAAAGCGTACTTAGCATACCTTCCTCGATGGTGTCCTCTGTTACAAGTATATATACTTGTACCGGATTTTTCTGGCCCATGCGGTGCGCGCGGGCAATTCTCTGCTCCAGCACTGCCGGGTTCCATGGCAGATCTACATTAATTACTGTGTTTGCTGACTGGAGGTTTAAACCGGTGGAACCGGCATTTGTCGTTATGAACAATTTGCACCCGGGGTTATCCTGAAATTCATTAACCAGGCCTGCGCGTTTTTTCTGCGGTACAGAACCATCCAGTCTTACATAATGCATTTTAAGTTTATTTAATAACGGCTCTATAAGATCAAGCATTGTAGTCCATTCTGAAAACAGTACAATCTTGCGTCCTTCTTCAGCATTAAGTTCTTCAAGCAAATCCTTTAAATATTTAATCTTTGTTGAATACCCTGGAGGTTTTTTATCTACTAAAAATGTGCTGTCTGCAGCCATTCGGCAAATTAACAGGGCTTTCTGCAGGCGAAGCAGATCTATTTCTGAAATATACGGCTTATTAACAATAGTCTGGATTATCGTTTTCTGACTGTTGTTAATCTCATACTGTTCTGCGCTTGGAGGTATTCTGATTATATTATCAGTTCGTTGAGGAAGCTGTGTTAAAACTTCCTTTCGAGTACGGCGAAGAAGGACAGGGCTGAGTTTTTCCCGCAGTTTATCCATATTTTTGTAACCAAGAAGTTTTCCTTTTTCGTCAACAATACGATGTATATTAAAAAAACGGAATGATGGGCCCAAACGGCGGCCATCAACAAATTCCACAATAGAAAATAAATCATCCAGGCGGTTTTCAAGAGGTGTTCCTGTAAGTACAAGAGCAAACCTGCTGCGAAGAGATTTTATTGTTTGAGTAGTCTTTGCCTCCCAGTTTTTTATACGCTGGCCCTCATCAATTATTATCAAATCCCATGGCACCTGTTCTATCATTATAATATCCCGCAGAACCTGTTCATAATTACATATAGTGAAAAAACAGTCATTATTATACTGCTCTGCGCGCTGTGAAGCGCTGCCGATAATCATGTGGCAGTCTTTATCTGTAAAAATGCTTATTTCATTTAGCCATTGGGACTTCAGCGATGTTGGGCATATTACCAGGACTTTTTTAATGCCGGACTGCCTGTATAAAATCTCTGCAAAACCTATCCCCTGTATAGTTTTTCCAAGCCCCATATCATCTGCAAGGATTGCGCGACCTGCGCCGACTGCAAAAGCTATGCCGTCAAGCTGATACGGTAAAAGCTCTGCTTTGAGAAGGCTTTTTCTTAATGGATGTTCGGTGGGGTTTTTACGTATTTGATCAACAAGATTATTTATGCGTTTCCGGTAAAGTAAAAACTCAATATATTCCTGAGCATCAGGATAAATATCTACATTATGGCCGGCAGCTTCTATGTTGCGCACACATTGCAGTAATTTATTAACATCTTTTATGCTGCAGTTTTTAAACGGCTTAATCAAATCCTCTAATTCTGAAGGAATTTTTACAGGAAAAAGCATACGCAACTGCAATGTTTTGCCATATAGCATATGAACTGCAAAATCTTTCTGCATGTATGGCATTATTTTTATATCCTTGCTGAACTTAAGACTCATTTTACCTGCTACATGCATAATATGCTTACATGTGCCTAAGGTGTTTTTTCTAAAATCCGGGCAGGAGCAATATGACTCGCCCCTGTGCCAGCCGCGCAGCGCAACGCGGTAACTTTTACCTGATATTTCATTAGTAACAATATAGTCTGTCCACAATATATCCGGATTATTGCTTTTTATTGTCATATTTTCAGACTTTGAACGCTCCATGCGTTCCTCCAGAGCTCTTTTTACCAGTTCAGTTTCACTCAGGCTTTCAACTGGCGGCCTTTTATCCGGAGGCTTTGCAAGCCCCAGCGCTGTTTTTTCTTCAAGAATTAGAGCAAATGCGGCGCCAATATGCTCACAAACACCCTGGCATATATTACAGTTATAATTAAGCATCCCGTATTTATTTTTATTAAGAGTTACAGTGACAACTGCTCCGCCGACAAATAATTTAAATAATTTATTGTCCAGATAAACATTTTCGTCAATTGAAGAAATATCAAATCTGCCGCCTTGCATAATAATATTTTTACCATCAGGTCCCAGCAGCCGGCAGGCCTGTGTAAATGTAAGCCTTGATAATTTATCTTTAAGTGTTAAATCTTTTTTTGGCATCGTAACCCCATATACATTATGAATATATTTAAGATTTGCAAGCATTTTTTAAGTATAAAAAATGGCATATTTATTTTTATCTCTTCTTCAGAACATTAGGGAAACCGGTTTATTAAACCAGACAGGAAAAGTTGCCTGGTAAGCTCATTTAATTCAAAACATTTTTAACCGTCTAAAGAGACATTCTTTTTATAATTCTTCCTCAGCAACCGCCTGCTTGACTTTAAGGAGCATTCCCTCAATAGAAATTATATCAACAACTGTATCCTTTTTTATTGTTTTTCCATCAAAGGATTCTGCTTTCCAGATCTCTCCATGAGTTTTTACCAGTCCTGCAGGCTTTAAGTCTTCAATTGCTACACCTGTGGTTTTAAGCATACCTGCTGTGCCTGTTACCGGCTTACTTCTGTGCGCTTTATATACTGCCCTGATTACTATTATCAGGAATGCAGAAATTGAGACTGAAATCCCGATTATCAGGCTTCGGGCTATTTGCAGATATGGCGCTGCGGTATCAATAAGTATAAATGAACCTATTATCATTGATGCTACTCCTGCTATAGATAGTATGCCTCCAAGGGCTAACTTCAAATCAAGAATAAAAAGAATAATTGCAAGTATTATCAGTGCAAGTCCTGCATAATTGGTGGGAAGAACGCTAAATGAATAAAGCCCCAGTATCATAAATATAACACCAATGGCGCCTGATACTCCAAGACCGGGTTGTGAGAATTCATAAATTATTCCAAGAAGACCCAAAGTAAACAGGATATAAGCTATGTTCGGATTTATAAGGATATGCAGAAATTTTGCAATAAA
>JACVJB010000184.1 GCA_015711775.1 Actinomycetota bacterium
TTCCTGCATATAAAAATTTTTTAATGCATTAAAAATTATTATTCCAGTATGATTTCTATATCCTCAAATCTCCTGAAATGCTCATCAAAAGAAAATATCTTGCTTCTCTTTCTTTTTTTTAAGTGACTGTATATATACGAATCTGCAAAATCAATATTTAGATCCCTGTAGCTATCTAGTGAATTAAAAATTATCTGCTTATTTTCCATTACTATGTTTTTTTTAAGCATTATCGCTTTAACCTTTTCACTTATTTCTTTTTTTGAAAGTTCAAATATTTTTTCCAGGACATACACAAGTTCCAACACGACTATATCGCAGACATATAATTTATACAGACCCGTTTCCATTTTTTTGAAAAATAGTGAAACCTTTTCTGCCTGAAAAGCAGGTTCACCAGTCAGGTATCGTAAAAATATATTTATATCAGCATATATAATACTATTCATTTATCACTTCTTTTGCATGTTCTGTTTGTGCTAATGATACTATCCCATCCCAACCCGTTTTACTGTATTTTTTTGGAATTTTTAAAGAACCTTTCAGGGAATCAAAAGATTCCAGCTTTTCCATAACTATACAATTATCCACTATTTTAACTTCGAGATTATCAGATTCTTCCAGTTCAAGTCTATCCCTTATTTTTTTGGGAATTGTTACCTGTCCTTTGCGTGTTATTTTTGTCTTACTCATAATATAATTCCTTGATTAATAAATATAGTAGTATTATATGATAAAAGTAGTAATATTCAAATATTTTTAATAAAGTCAGGCTGCCCTGGGAAACTATAATAGGTATTTTTTGATAAACTTAAGTGGTATTGTTTTTAAAAGCTACGTGAGTGAATTATTTTTTTTCCAATTTACACATCAATCAATTAATATCTCAGGTAAGAATTAATAACTCATAATCTTTCACTTGGATAATCTTTATTTTTAATATATATATCCAAAACAAAATTAATAATTTTTTTTGAATTAGCCAGGGCTTCCTTTACATCATCTGTCTCCGGTTCATCAAAATCACCAGGATACCTGTTTTTTACAATCGAAAAGTGTACCAAATTTCAGCCGAAAACTGTGCCACTTAATACAAAAAAAGTTAATAAGTTTTAACCCATCATTTCCTCCTTCTTTAATTAATAATCGACATACATTTATCTATACCGATAAAATTATAAAAGCTTAGAATCGATTACAGTGCCCCTTTAAAATCCCTTAAGCCAGTTTTTGCTCCTCCAGCCACTCTTTTGTTTCCTTTACCCTGTATGAGGCCCCATTCATATTAACTATATATGATTTATGTGTAAGCCTGTCTATCATTGCAGCAGTCATAACAGGATCGGAAAATATCTCCTCCCACCTGTCAAAGGAAAGGTTAGTTGTAATTATTGTTGATTTTCTTCCTGCCCTTAAAGAGAGGTTGGTAAATAAAAGTTCAGAGCCCTGCCTGTCAAATGAGATATATCCCAGCTCATCTGCTATGACCAAATCATACTTTTCAAACCTCATCTCAAATGAGCGAAGAGTTGACTCTCCTCTTGCTTCCTTTAGCTGGTTAATTAAAAGCGGCACTGTTGTAAAAAATACACGGTACCCTTTCATACACGCTGCAATTCCAAGTCCGGTTGCAATCATAGTCTTTCCTGTACCCGGCGGGCCTGCAAAAATTACGTTTTGGCCGTTTTTAATAAAATCAAGACTTTTAAGCACAGATAGCTTCTGTTTTGCATCCTGGGGCAGGCACTCAACTTTTATGTCCTCCAGGTACTTTTTGGCAGGAAAGAGCGCCTGCCTTATCCTGTTTTTCTTTCCATTTTCCTTTCTTAGGTCGTATTCTTTTTCAAGAAGGCTTAAAAGAAAATCAGCATATGATTTATTGCTGGCTTCTGCATCCCTAATTTCATCTTCAAAGCATGAAGCAGTAAATGGAAGCTTTATCTCTTTGGCATACTCTTGAATCTGGGTATATATTTTATTTTCTCTCATATTATACCGGCCTTTCTGCAGTGGCAAAATTAAGCAGTTCTGCATAATTGTTTGCTATTTGTCTTGAATAGACTTCAATCTGGTCATCTTTTTGGCAGCCAATACTTACAATTTTAGCCTCATCTCTTTGTACAAGCATTTTTATCTTATCTGTATTTATTGACAGGCAATTTATGCTTACAAGTTTTTCTATTGCCAGCCTTACCTTATCAAGGCCGTTTTCAGCCACTACTTCAAGGAGCTCTATAAAATCTTTTTCACTTCCTATATAATAATTTGTGTATATTTCTTTTAGCTCTGGGGCTGCCTGCAAAAGGGCCAAACTATTTGCAAGCGCTCCAGGCTTTTTTAGAAATGTCTTTCTGTAGTGCTCTATCTTAATTGACCACTGGTACTGGCCAAACCTTCTTTTATGCTCTGCAATTTCTTCTTGGCCATAGTATGCAGTTATTTTTTGTGGATATGCCTTTACAAATACAAACTGGCCCACATATGCATCAGGAACAGAGTAAAAGCAGCTGTCAAGCTCAAAGCAGGAATATTTTCCTATTCTTCTTTCACAAACTCTTGCCGTGTCATACTTTGGCGGAAGCGGCAGAAGATAACCCCTCTCCTCCTCTAGCATGCTTGCCGCAGATCTGCCGTTTTCAAGAATCTGGCCTTTTAGGTTTAGCTTTATTAGCTCTTGCCTTAAGTACTGTCTTGCCTGCTCCATTGACGAAAAACTGTCTCTTTTAGAAAATACCCTGCGCCTTATATATTCAACGCTTCTTTCTATTCGCCCCTTCTCATGGCCGGCACCGATGTTGCAAAACCTGAATTTAAAATTGTAATAAATAGACAGCTTTAAAAGTTCATCAGTTGGTTTTTTAAAGTTTCGGCCTACAAATTTAGCCACAGCAGTCTTTAAATTATCATATACAATCTCCCTGTATACTCCACCCGCGCTTTCAAAAAATTCTGCATGCAGGTAAAGGAAGTTTTCCATCTTCTGGCTGTAGAAGATATCTGCGTAGCGCCAGTTGCCTTTAGCTGTTGTAAATGCACCCATATGTACTGTTTTTGGTATTCCTGCAATAATTAGCTTTACATAGCCCCAGTCAAATTCAGAGCAGTCACCCCAGCTGTAATGCTGTCTTATGAATGCTTCTTTTTGTCTTTTCTCAATTTCAGAAACTGCATTGCATACTGTAGTGTATCCAATATCATGGCCCTTTTCACGCAGTGCTTCTAAGATATCAATCTTTTTTTTCTGCTGTTTTAAGCGACCTGTTGCTCTTTTTATTTCATTTTCTTTTAAATGGTTGTTAATTTCTTCTATTATTTCATCTGTTAGCTTTACCTTTACTCTTGCAGCGCTGTTGTATTTGGGTGGGGCTGTTATGTCTTCTTTAATTTTTACATCATCACATCCCATCAGTTTTGATTTTGACGCCTCGTAGCTTTTAATGTATTTTGCTACAGTGGTTCTGGATATCTTCATATCCCTTGCAATCTGTCTTTGTGTTTTTTTCTCAAGTATTGCCTCAAGTATTATTTTCTGTTTGTCTTTCAAGTTTATCACTCCTTGTCCCTTCCTATATAACTTAATAATTATATAGGGTATGTTAGTTTGGAGTGGTACAGTTTTCAAATGAAATATGGCTTACTTTTAGGTTAACATAAACATTTTACCATAAAAAAATCA
>JACVJB010000185.1 GCA_015711775.1 Actinomycetota bacterium
AGCAGGATATATGCCAAATTTATCTATTGCGCTTGAAACTGCGCCAAATGCTGTTTCCCATCTTTCCATTGGATAGCTCTCGGTGCAACCAATAAGAAAACCTCTTGCCGGTGCAATGCTTTTTATCATATCCCCAGTATATTTTTCAATAGCATCAAAACCTGCTGTTGCAAGCAACGTGCCTGGAAAATTAATCCATATTACCTTATCGCCCCATATCTTTTTAGCTTGTGCGACACTGAGATCACCCATCGGAGGTGGTGTAAATGCTTCGATAATATCTATGCTGGTATCCTTTATAAGGCCGGCAAGAGAGGCAAGCGTGCCGTCCATATGCACAGCAAATAATTTGTCTTTTTTATGCAAAATGTCTGCCATTTCATTGTAAAATGGAGCGTAGTATTGTTTGAAGAATTCAGGTGGCGTTAAAATGCCTGTCAGATTTTCAGGCGCCCAGAAAATCAGCGCTGAAGACTCTGCTGCAGCCAGGTATTTTTCTTTCTGGTGCTGGTAAAGAACCTCGTACATCCTGTTGAATTTTGCATTGTTGCTGTAGTACTCAAGGTAGCATTTTTCTGCCCCCATAAGCTCATAAAGAAGTACCTGGAACGGGGATTTTCCCATTAATGCAAAAATAACGCCTTCGTTGCCGATAATTTTCTCTGTTCGCAGGTACTCATCATTATTTAAAATGAACCTGGTATTGTTGTATATGTATTCCAGGACTTCATAATCTCTTTCGCTTTTGAATGGAAATTCGGTTACCCACGAAAGAGACTCCTGGTCTATATTGCTTCCGAAATACTGGAGCAAATCCCCTGGCCCGGGAAGGCTGTTTATAACAAATTCATGTTTTGCGCTAACTTCGCCTGATGGAGTTAAGAACTTTCTGAGTATGGAATTTCTTCCGGTGCTATTGCTTAATATAAATTTGTTCTCCTCTGTAACGGTAACACCATCCATTGCTACCCTGCAGATTGGAAAATGCTGATATATTAGGGCAAGCCCTTTATTCCTGAAATTAAGCTCTGTGTCACTCCAGGGCGGATAAGAAGCATACATTGTCCATGGAACCCTGTCCACTTCCCTGTTTTGTATTGAAGCAAGAATACGTTCTTTTTTATTCATTTATTATTCTGCCAGTCTGTTAATTAAAGTATTTTTAGTATTTCCCGTACTCCTCTACGGCCTCTATAACAGCATAAATGTTTTCATCAGGGGTGCCGTCTCCCATCTCTCCTCCTGTGCTTATAATGTAGCCTCCGCCTTTCTTTGCAGCGTCAAGCTGTCTTTTAACTTCAGCTTTTACAGTTTCAGGGGTTCCAAAACGCATGAATTTTAAAGGAGCAATATTTCCCTTAAGGCATACCCTGTGGCCTATCTTTTCTTTGAAGAATCCTATGTCGTTTTTAGGGTCAAACATTAAAAGCACATTAACGCCCATCTCAGGCAGAAGGTCCACCACATGGTCCAGGGGGCTGTCACAGTGAAACTGCCTTATTGAGTCTTTTTCGGTGTAAGCATCCCATATTTTTTTGATATAGGGAAATGCAAATTCCTGAAAATCCTGCCTGTTAAAAAATGAGCAGTAATCATCATATAGCGAAAAGTCATGGTTTTGGGGCTTAAAAAGTTCCTCTCTAACCTCAATATTTTTAATCATAAAATCAGTTATTTTTTCCATGAGAGAATGAACCGGCCCCGGTTCTGTCTTTGCATAAATGAAGAAATTAGTTGATCCGCACAGGGAGCATGCAATATCAATTGGCCCAAGCATCCCCATAGGGGCCCCAATAAGATCACCCAGCACATTTTTAAAGAATGCATAGCTGTTACACATAAGGGGAAAATTTCCAGCAGTATAGGGATCCGGCTCTTTGTAGCTGTCAAGATAGTCTTTTAATTTATCTATTGTTGTAAGGTGGGGGTGGACCCAGGGGGAGGTGTCTTTTTTAATTATTACATCTGCTGCGCCAAAATACGTGGGGTCGATTGCAAGCCCAAATACAGGGCCCAGCGTGCCTTCTACCTGGAACTTGTTTATAAATTTTAGCTGCGCTTCAAGAACATAAGCAGGGTCAAGATAAAACCTTATTCCGTCAAGCCCGAGCCATCCGTGCAGGTAGTTAAACTGGCTTGCAAGGCTAAAGTCTATAGGTACCTGGTCAGGCTGGCCAAGTTTTTGGGCAATGGCTATTCTTTCCCTGTTTTTCATGTTGATATTGACGTCCATATAACCTTCCTTTTTCTAAATTATGAAAGTATTTATATCTGTTTCTTTATTGCATCGGAAATTATTTCCGAAAGATTTTTTATAAAGTTATCCCCGGAATCTCCTTGTGCTTTTTTACTGCACATGCATATATCCAGCAACTGTTTCGTTTCCCGGTACCAGAAATCTATAGACATCGATATCAAATTAAGGCAAAAAACATCTTCCCCGGAATTTTCCACCAGGTTTTTCAGCATGGGATAAGTGCCCCTGCACATGGATGAAAAATAGTTCAACTTACTTATACCACATTTTATTACTGATTTGTAATCATATTCAGTAAGTCCTGAAGCGCCATGCATGCCAAGAGGCACCTCTATGATGGAGAATATTTTTTTAACTCTTTCATGGTCAAGGTTTGGTGTTCCTTTATATTTTCCGTGAACATTACCAAATGAAATGGCCAGGCAGTCGACATCAGTCAGTTCAACAAATTTTTTTGCCTGTTCCGGATCTGTAAAAACACTTTCAGTGGCAGCCGTTTCAACTGCTTCAACTGCACTTCCGCCAACTCCGCCAAGCTCAGCTTCTACTGATACCCCAAGGGCATGAGCCACCTTTACCACTTCTTTTGTCCTGGCAACATTTTCATCAAAAGGAAGCCCTGAGCCATCAAACATTACTGAAGAAGAACCGGAATGAATAGACCTCATTATCAGGCTAAAATCAGAACCATGGTCAAGTATTGTTGCAATTGGTATTTTCGCAGACTTTGCAATACTGACCATAACAGGCATCGAAATTTCTATTGGTATCTGAGGGGTTAGCTGCTGGTTATAGCAAAGTATAAGCGGGGATTTTTTTTCTTCTGCAGCCTTCACTATGCCAATTATTGCTTCCAGGTTTATGCCTGCAAGGGTTGGTATTGCATACTGCCTTTTCCTTGCATCTGTAAGAATTTCTTTTATTGTTACGTGGGCCATATCACCAGGTTTTCTTGTAATGGTTTAATAAATAAAAAAATGATTCATGAAATTTTTTCCTTTCTAAAAATTTACAATAGTGCCTTAAAAAATACAATCATTTTATTCTTATTTCTTTGCATAATATTTACCTTTACTTCAATTTTTATTTATTTTTTTAATTTTATAAATTATTATTTAAATTATTTATGAGATATTAAAAAATGTATAGAAACAAAATTTTAATTTAGCTAATTGTTTATCAAAAATCAGAAGGATTTATCATGTCTTTAAAAAGTAAATGCGCAATAATAACAGGGGCCGGAAGGGGCATAGGCAGGCAGATAGCTATAGATCTTGCAAAACAGGGTTGCAATATAGTTGCAGCATCACGCACCGCTTCCCAGATACAGGAGACAGTCAGCAAAGCAGAGCAATCTGGTGCCAGGGCAATTGGATTTACAAAAGATCTTTCGGACCCTGCAAATAT
>JACVJB010000186.1 GCA_015711775.1 Actinomycetota bacterium
TATCCAAGCTTCTTGCAGAAAAACACCTGCAGGTGCTCACTGATAAGTTTGGAAATAAAAAAACCAGATTTATAACTGTGAGGTTTGGCAATGTTCTTGAAAGCAACGGAAGCGTAGTTAATATTTTCAAAGAGCAGATTGAAAACGGCGGTCCTGTAAGCGTGACTCATCCCAGGATGGAAAGATACCTGATGACAATACCTGAAGCTTCGCAGCTTGCAATACAGGCATGCGTAATGGGCAGCGGAGGCGAGGTGTATGTGCTTAATATGGGTCAGCCGATAAATATACTTGAGCTTGCCAAAAATATGATTAAACTTTTCGGTATGAAGCCCGAAAGCGATATAGATATAGTATATACAGGGCCCCGCCAGGGCGAGAAATTAAGTGAGGAGCTTGCAAGGGATGATGAAGAGGAACTTGTGCAGAGCCAGTTTAAGCATATTTTTGAGGCAAAGCTTAAGATAAATCCTGATTACAGAGAACTTGAAAACATACTTTTCTGTATAGAAAGAGAAATTCAGATAAATGATTATAACAACCTGTTTAAAGATATAAAAAGGATAGTGCCGGAATTTGATGAAAAAGCCATCTGGTATAGATCTGAGTAAAAGCAAAACAAGAAATATTTTAAAGCGGACAACTGATATAATATTTTCCCTCATCCTCATTATATTATTTTTGCCGTTCTGGCTGTTAATAGCAATTGCAATCATTATTGATTCACGCGGAAGCATCGTATTTAAACAGGAGAGGGTTGGCCGCCACAGTATTAATTTTAACATGTACAAATTCAGGACAATGAAACAGGGCACTATTGACCTGCCAGCAGAAGAGCTTCCCGACAGGGAAAGCAAGGTTACAAGAGTGGGAAGGTTTCTGAGAAGGTTCAGCATAGATGAGACGCTTCAGCTTTTAAATATACTCAAAGGAGATATGAGTTTTGTTGGCCCCAGGCCCTCCCATCTTGGCCAGAGCCAGCAGATAAAGATAAGAAAAGAAACAGGCACTGATGCTGTAAGGCCGGGTCTTACGGGATATGCAGTTGTAAACGGCCGGGACGCAATTTCAATACCGCAAAAAGCGGAATATGACAGAATTTATGTATTTAATTACAGGCCATTTATGGACACGCTGATAATATTAAAGACATTTGGAGTGGTGCTTACCTTTAAGGGAGGCAACTGACGTGTTAATCATTTTTTCGATTTCATACATTTATCAGTCCTTTCCAAAAATATCTTTCATAGAAGCGCCTTTCTTTTTGCCTTCAGCTATATCTTTACCTTCCGTTATAAGTTCACTGATGGCACCTTTCAATTAAGCCTATAAAGAAATCCGCCGGTTTGTTTATATGATAAGATGAGCTGAAGTTTTTTACTGATGATCTTATCTTCTTCGGAAAGTATTATAAGGTAAGAATACTTACTGAGTTCCCCTTCTCCCTGGCTGAGCTCCTCAAGCTCTCTATCTATTTCTGCTGTGGTTTTGCCGCTTATATCGATAAACTTTATGTCCCTTGGATAAAGATTGTATGCCATTTCAGCCATTATATAAACAGGTTCGCCCCTAACAAGCACTGCAAGGTTCTGCCCTGGCGCAGTATTTTCATCCACCCAGGCAATGAATTTTTCAAAATCGTAGAAACCGTAGTACGCCTCATCAAGCCTGCCTTCAATTATATATTTTTTATACGAGTCCCAGTAACTTTTAACAGCATATAATGTGTTTGTAGCCATAAAATAAAAAACAGATAACAGAGGTATTAATAGCATTATTATAATAAGGCTTCTATTTTCATTTTTATAAACATTACTCTTATTTTGCTTAGAATTACAAAACGGCTGAGAAGCACGAGAGCCTATACCCTGGTTTCCCTTTATTTTAGCAGGTATTTTTTTTTCTGGGGCCGGGCGCGCCATCAGCATGTAAACAGCATATAAAATAAGCGCTGCCAGTATAAAAATATAAGCGGGCGTAAAATACCTGTTAATATTTTTAATATTTAAGTTGTTTTTTAAAAAATAATTAACATGGCTGTCAACAGGTATAAAAGCTCTCTTTGCTGCTGTTACTCTGTTTATATTTACATCAACGCCTTCTACACGTGGGATTTCAATTTCAATGCTTCTTATTTCCTTTTTTAAAGAAAGTTTTCCCGGGCTGTAATGGTACCTGTAATACCTGTTTTGACCCAGGGGGACATAATATATATGAGTTATGCCGTCTATGTAAAATGCTGTCCTGTCATATACTGAAAACTGACCACCTTCTGAATCGGTATCTTCAAATTCTTCCTGGTTTGTCGTCAGCAATGGGCCAAGGTTTATGCTGAAACTACCAACAGGGTAAGCAACCAGCCCTGTATTTTTTGCAGCCATTGTAATGATCAGGTAATCGCCAATTTGCGGAACCACCGGCTCATCCGGCACTATTTCTATTATTGCCAGGCCTTCTTTATTATATACATTTACTTGCCCCGAATCATTATTGCCTGGCAAAGCAAGTACATCACTACCGGAAAAATTACTGTTTATTGTATTTCCATATATATTTATGCTGTTTCCATTGCCGCTATATGAAAAAAATTTCCTGTTTAAAACAGGAAAGCATAAAAGAATCCAGGCAGTAATGAGCAGCGCTGAAATAATTATAAATGCCACAAGTTTAGCTGGCGATAAATAGTGCAAGGGACAGCGGCCCTTATTTTTATAATATTGCAGGCTTTCCAATTTATACAGACATAGTTTTAGAAGTTAATTTACAATTTTTATTATTGTTTCTTCAATCATATTTTTATGGCTGTGAATTTAAAATGCGTGCAAGCTCTATATCTGTTTCTATGCCTTCCAGAGGATCTTTTGATGGTAAAACTTTTAACTTATAAGCTTCAGCCAATAAGCTGTTGTAGATTTTAAGTTTTTCCTCATAAGTAAGCTTGCAGTTTCTTATGTAACGATTGTTAAAATCCTCAAGCACTTTTTTATCTTTAATTATTGTTAGCAAGTTTACAAAGAGTGAACCTGAGAGTCAGCTAAACAAATTTTTTGCATTACTTCACACACCTGTGGGAGAAGAAAATAAACTTAAAGAAAAAGGTTATGAGATAATGTTAGAAGGTGAAAGCATAGCTCATAAATCCGCAGTTGAAGGAAAATCACTTGAAGAGAACGGTCATAGTCTTCTTTTAGTGGATCTTCTTTCGTTAAAATCAAAATTCAGTTTGAAACGTTACAAAGTAGATCTATTTGGTTTTGGTCTTGCTGTCGTATTTGTGATAGCAATTTTGTTGTTCGGAATTTTTGTTTCCAGCATCGGTTAATCCGGTTGCAAAACACAACTTCAAAATATTTACCGCTCGATCGGTTATAGCATCATTGTTTTTCAATGTGAATGACATTATGATAAAAAAGATATCAATATTAATCTCAGCAAGACTAATATCAATTAGCATAATATTATTACTACCAAATAAGATTATTTCCAGTGATCAGGTATCATTACAAGATAGTCTCAAAAAAAATCTAATTATCCTGGCTGAAGATTTACTTAAACTCCAGGAAAATGATAACTCCAATTCGCATTACGGCGCATTCTGGTGTGAAGCATGTAAGGATTTTCATACA
>JACVJB010000187.1 GCA_015711775.1 Actinomycetota bacterium
CCCCCACCCCAGAATGTGAGGTATTTTCCAAACTCTTTTTTAAGACTTGCAGGATCCATGCCGGCAGCTGATATTTGTACTGGATTAACAATATCAAATCCTGCCTCTATAAGATCTGGCAGCAGATCTTTAATAGCACCGCAGGTGTGGATAAATGTCTTCCAGCCAGTATTCTCATGTATCCAGTTATTTACTTTAAGATGATATGGTTTAAATAAATGCCTGTAATTATCAATAGAGTTAAAAAGCCTGTCCTGTGTGCCAAAATCAGTTCCGGAAACAAATACTGCGCTGAATTTATCTCCAACTGTGTTATAAACACTTTCATAGCTTTCTATTGCTATATTGCACTGAATTTCAAAGACTTTTTGAATATGCGCTTTCCTTGTAAGAGTTGATATGTACCACTCTGTCACATCGCGGATACCTTTAGGTTCCTTAAGCATAGGGCCAGGCACAAATGCTATATCACCAAAACTTGAAGGGGCCACGTTACCAACAATTGCATATTGTGTATTATTATATATATAATCTGCTTCACTTTTTATATATTCCCGCTCTTTTTTACCTAGAGGTTTAAACTCTTCTGTATTGTCAGCAGGGTCCAGCTCATTTTCCTTAAAAGGTCTTTGCCTGGGAAGAGAGTCAAAAAAATAACCCTTGTCAGGCATTACTGCGCATGGGGGATAATCTTTATCACCTTCTGCATATTGATAAGTGCTGCCATTCTTATTTCTATCAGTGTTAAATTTTCCAGGCACTAGCACAGGTGTGTTATCCCATAAAATCCATGGTTTCCAACCTTCTTTGTCATATCCAAAAAAAGTACCGGGGGCACTGACCGAGGCAACATCTACCCCCATGACTTCTTTAAGGTCGTCTTTTATTTCACCCAGCATCTGATATGGCTCTATAACCTTGATAGGTGTGCCAGGCTTATCCAAACCGTAGTGTTGCCTCAGTTTATATACAACACTGACATGTATTCCTGAAGTTGGGGTTCCTCCGAAATCTACCGGCAGCTTATCAGGTGTTTTATGGTTTAAAGCTGCATTTATTCTTTCTCTTGAATTCAAATACTGCCTCCTTTTATTTTTTTATTATTTCTGGCCATAATAAGCATTTTTTCCGTGTTTTCTAAAATAATGTCTGTCAATTAAAGTTTTTTTCATTGACTTTTTTTGCGGGTTAATAAGCCTGGTATAAAAATTCTGAAGTGACACTTCTTCAAGGACTTTACTTATAAATACTGCTTCGGCAGGGTCTTTTCCCCAGGTAAACGGACCGTGGCTTGCAACAAGGCAGGCTTTCATTTCTTTGTAATCTATATTTCTTTCAGAAAAAGTATTTTTAATAAGTATTCCTGTTTCATGTTCATAATCTTTTTCTATAGCTTCATCAGAGATTATTTGCGTACATGGAATCTCACCATAAAAATAGTCAGCGTGTGTAGTGCCAAGACAGCTGGCCGAATTAAGGGCCTGTGCAAGAATTGTTGCAAATCTTGAATGAGTGTGCGCAACACCGCCAATTTCAGAAAAAGAATTATATAACACAAGATGTGTTTTTGTGTCTGAGGAAGGATTTAAACCTGAAGTCAGAATCTTGCCATCAAGATTCACAATTACCATGTTTTTAAGGCTAAGTTTTTTATAATCCACACCGCTTGGTTTTATTGCAACCAGGTTTCTCTGCCTGTTGACTCCCGAAACATTTCCAAAGGTGAAGAAAACAAGATTTGACTTATATAGTTCAAGATTTGCCTCAAGCACTTTCTCCTTCAACTCTCTTATTTCTTTATCATACATTACAATCTCCTGAGTAAATCTTCAGTGCTTCTGCCAAATTCAAGATATAGTTTATACATACTGTCATATAATTTAACTTTTGATTTTTCTGGATAGTAAGTAATTAAAAATTTACTGGACATTTTGTCCTGGGCTGTATGGATATTCTTATAATACCCTGATGCCACTGCCCCAAAAATTGCTGCACCCAGGGCCACAGCCTGTGAAGACTCTGCAACTTTTACAGGCATGTTAAGGACATCAGCAAGTATCTGCATTACAAGTGGTGATTTTTTGGGTATTCCCCCTATTGCAACAACTTCATTGATTTGAAGTCCATCCTGCATAAATCTTTCAATTATTGCACGTGAGCCAAAAGCTGTTGCTTCAACTAAAGCCCTGTATATTTTTGGGGCGGTTGAGCCAAGAGATAATCCTGCTATGGCGCCTTTTAATTTCTGGTCAGCATAAGGCGTCCTTCTGCCGTTTAACCAGTCAAGCGCTAGAAGTCCTGTTTCCTGGGGTAATATACCTTCCGCAACCTCTTCGATTTTTTTTATTATTTTTTCCTGTATTGCATCAGAGATCAAATCTGCAGTTTCTTTATCTACAAAATCCAAATCAGGCAATATTGTTACAAGAGGCCAGGAAAGCACATCCTTAAACCATGCATACAAGTCACCAAAAGACGACTGGCCTGCCTCATATCCAATCATACCAGGTATTATAGATCCATCCACCTGTCCGCATATTCCGTCTATGAGATTTTCATCTGTATTTTTTGGGCCCACTGCCATATCACAGCATGATGTCCCAAGTACTTTTACAAAAATACCATCAGATATCTGTCCGCCAACTGCACCCATATGCGGGTCAAAAGCACCAACGGTTACTGTAACATCTTGACTTAAGCCAAGTTTACATGCCCATTCTTTTGTAAGAGTTCCAGCAGCAGTATCAGAAGTGTATGTTTCTGAATAAAGCCTGCTTCTTAATCCAGCAAGCAATGGATCAATTTTTATAAGGAATTGCTCTGGAGGAAGACCTCCCCATTGGCGATGCCACATTGCCTTATGGCCGGCGGCGCATCTGCTTCTTTTCATTTTTAAAGGATTTATATTTCCTGTAAGAATTGATGGAATCCAGTCTGCAAGCTCAACCCAGGAATAGGCATTTTCCTTTACTTTTAAGTCCTTTCTTAGTATATGAAGTATTTTTGAAAAAAACCATTCGGACGAGTAAATACCTCCACAATATTTTGTATAATCATCGCCTTCCCATGACTTTGCTGTTTTATTTATAAGCTCAGCTTCATCAACTGCAGTGTGATCCTTCCAGAGTATAAACATTGCATTTGGATTTTCAGCAAATTCTTCCTTAAGTGAAAGCACTGTACCTTCTCTATCAACTGGTGCTGGGGTAGAGCCTGTTGTATCAACTCCTATACCTATAATATTTTGGGCTAAACCTTCAGTTGCTTGTTTTATTGATTGAATAATTACATCCTGCATGGCTTCAATGTAATCAAGCGGGTGATGCCTGAACATGTTTTTTGACGGATCCTGATACTTACCGCTTCTCCACCTTTTATAGTTTGATACAAAGGTGGCAACCTCCCTGCCATTTTCAACATCTACAATAAGCGCCCGCACAGAATCTGTTCCAAAATCCAGACCGATTATATATTTGCTAAGACTTATTTTATTACCCATCCTAGCCCTTTCTATTCAAAATTATGAAATTATCAGAAAAGTTTTAATTATAAAAAATAAAAATCCAAGTATTTTTAAATGATTAGTAATGTTAATATAAATGATTAATTAT
>JACVJB010000188.1 GCA_015711775.1 Actinomycetota bacterium
TATAATCGCGCCTATTAATGAGGCATCCTTTCCTATGTAGCCGCTTCCCCATTTAATGCCCCTGTAAAGCACTGCGCGCTCATCAACTATTGTGTTATTGCCCAGGATAATAGGGCCAAAAAGTTTGGCGCCTTTTTTTATAGTGCAGTTATTGCCAATGCACACAGGCGGTATAATAACGACTTCCTCCTGTATTCTGCAGCTTTTGCCGACCCATACCCCTTCTCTTATCTGCTTTCCGGGAATATTAACTTTGACTTTGCCTTCAAGGGCGTCAAAGTTACCACGCTGGTATTCTTCAAGGCTGCCAACATCATTCCAGTATTGTTTGTGTATAAATCCGTAATATGGTATCTGTTTTTCAAGCAGGTCACAAAAAACATTTTTGCCGAAGTCATAAAAACTTTTTTCAGGTATATAATTAAATATCTCCGGTTCAAAAATATATATGCCGCTGTTTGCCAGATTGGATTTCTCTTCACCCGGCAGCGGTTTTTCCTGGAAACCGGTTATCCTTGATTCTTTGTCAATAAGCGCTACGCCAAACTGTGAAGGCTGGTCCACCTCTGTCAGGACAAGAGTAGCAATGCCGCCTTTATTTTTATGAAAATCCAGTGTCTCGGAAAGATCAATATCCGTTAATGCATCACCGCTTATTACAAGCAGAGTATCTTCTTCAAAAAACCCTTCAACATTTTTTACTCCCCCTGCAGTGCCCAGCAGAGTTTCCTCAAAGGAGTATATTATATTAATGCCCCATTTCTGGCCGTCACTGAAATGGCTCTTTATTGCTTCCGGATAATAGTGAAGATTGCACACAACATCAGTATAACCGTGTTTTTTAAGCAGCTCGATTATATGTTCCATAACCGGTTTATTGACTATAGGCGCCATGGGTTTTGATATCAGGTCAGTAAGAGGCCTTAACCTGGTACCCAGCCCCGCAGCCAGCACCATTGCTTTTTTCTTACTCATTTAAAACTCCATGTATAATAAAATGATAAATATTATTAATTTACAAAATTAAAACAACTTTTTTATATTTTCAGCAAATGGCGCAAACACTGCCCCCCTTTCTGTAATTATGGCGGTTACATTCTCATTTGGCGTAACATCGAAGGACGGATTTTTTACCGGCATATAATCCGGCATGACAGGTTTTTGCAATACAGCCCTTACTTCATTTTCAGGGCGATGCTCAATGGGTATAAAACTGCCGTCAGAGGTGCCGGTATCAATTGTTGAAACAGGCGCCGCCACATAAAAAGGAATTTTATAATATTTTGCAAGTATGGAAACTCCAAGCGTTCCTATTTTATTTGCAGTGTCCCCATTTGCGGCAATCCTGTCAGCGCCCACTACAACCATATCAACATTGCCCTTTGACATAAAATATGCCGCCATATTATCGGTAATTACAAAAAAAGGTATTTTTTCCATATAAAGCTCCCAGGCAGTCAGCCTTGCGCCCTGCAGGTACGGCCTTGTTTCATCAACAAGCACCTCTTTAACCATTGAAGCGCTATTTAAGCTCCTGATAACTCCAAGAGCAGTTCCGTAACCGGCTGTTGCCAGCGCTCCAGCATTGCAGTGGGTGAGAATACTGTATTTTGCTGATGACTTTTTATAAATGCTGAATATATTGTTTCCAAGATCCCTGTTTATTTTTACATCTTCTTTTTCAATTTTTTCAGCTTCTGTTACTATCAGAGATACTATTGATTTTATTTTATCAGTTTGCACGTTTTTTGAAAAAGATTCAGGATTTGAAGTTTCTTTTTCAATAATATTTCTCATTCTTTCAAGCGCCCAGAACAGATTAACGGCGGTGGGCCGGCAGGAGGCAAGCATCTCAATTCTTGACTGCATAAACCCGGCAAATTCATCAATACCGGAAATGTTCCTGTATCTGATTGCAGCAAGTGCAACTCCATAAGCCGCAGCAACACCTATTGCGGGCGCGCCTCTTACAACCATGTCGCGTATTGCAGCGCATACATCCTCCACACTGCTGCACTTTATATAGATTTGCTCAAAGGGAAGTTTCCGCTGGTCAATAAGTTTAAGCGCATCTCCGTCCCATACAAGAGTTTTCACATTGAATTTTTCCTGCATATCTTTTTTTGTAATTTCCATTCTTTTAAGTTCCAAGCTCCCAGGAATTAAGGTATTTTTCCTGCTCGGGGGTCAGTTTATCAATTTTTATTCCCATGCTTTTCAGTTTAAGCACAGCTATTCTCCTGTCAAGTTCTTCCGGTACAGGATATACTTTTTTTTCAAGAGTACTGCCTTTTTCAAAAATATATTTTACGGAAAGCGCCTGGTTTGCAAAACTCATGTCCATAACGCTTGCCGGATGTCCCTCTGCTGCACCCAGATTTACGAGCCTGCCTTCTGCAAGCACATTTATCCTTCTGCCGTCCTTCATGGCATATTGCTGCACAAAAGGCCTTACATCTGTAACTTTTACTGAATTGCTTTTCAGGTAATTGAGATCAATTTCAGCATCAAAATGGCCTGAATTTGCAACTATTGCATTATCTTTGCACCTTCCCAGTATATTTTCCCCTATCACCTTTAAATTACCTGTAACTGAAAGAAATACATCCCCTGTTTTGGCCGCTTCTTTTGCGTCCATAACATCAAAACCATCCATCTTTGCCTCTATTGCCTTAAAAGGGTCTATTTCAAGCACAATGACGCTTGCGCCAAGTCCCCTTGCCCGCATTGCAACGCCTTTTCCGCACCAGCCATAACCTATGACAACAAATTTTTTGCCGGCAAGAAGGATATTTGTGGATCTCAATATACCATCTATTGTGCTCTGGCCGGTTCCATATCTGTTATCAAAAAAATGTTTTGTTTTTGCGTCGTTTACTGCAATTATGGGGTATTTTAAAACGCCCTTTTTCTGCATTGATTTTAACCTTATGACGCCTGTGGTAGTCTCTTCTGTACCTCCAAGCACATTATCTGCAAGCTCGGTTCTTTTAGAGTGCACTATGGAGATAAGGTCTGCGCCGTCATCCATTGATACATGCGGTCTTGTGTCAAGCACACTGTTTATATGGCTGTAATAAGTTTTATTGTCCTCGCCCTTTATTGCAAAAACAGAAATTCCAAAGTCCTTAACAAGTGAGGCGGCAACATCGTCCTGTGTGCTCAATGGATTTGAAGCGCAAAGGCTCACTTTTGCCCCGCCGTTTTTTAATGCAATCATCAAATTTGCAGTTTCGCTTGTAACATGAAGACACGCCCCCACCACAAGCCCTTTAAGCGGTTTTTTACTTCCGAACTGCCCGGCTATGCCTGCAAGAACCGGCATATCGTTGCCGGCCCATGTTATTTTCTTTTTTCCTTCAACTGCAAGGCTTGTATCTTTTACATCAAAATCCATAAAAAATCTCCTGTCCTTTTATTTTATTATTTTTCAAGTTTTGCAAGTTCAGCTTTTAATGCCAGTATCCTGTCAACCGGTGTCGGGTCCGTATTATAAAGCAGCGCAAGATAGACGCTTGCAGTGTCGCCCAGATACATAACAGATACGGCTTTAGCCAGCATAGAGCTGCCCTGAGCCTCTATTTCCACC
>JACVJB010000189.1 GCA_015711775.1 Actinomycetota bacterium
TTGAGATGGCAAATGAGAGGGGAGTAATATGCGAAAAGCATTATTTTGCTGATTATGCAGAAAGTGTTAAAAACTGCGGACCCATTACAGATATGATTTTTAAAAAAAGTGATGTGACGATATTCAGGATTTCAGGTGAAGGCGATAAGTTCTACTATGTAACTGGTAAATTCTTTGACCCGGAAAAGAAATCATTCTGCGGAAGCCGTGGATGGGTAAATGAGCTTAAGTTTTATGATGAGCCCATCAAAGCGTGGGATCTGGCGAACACATTTTTAACCAACGGCCTGCCTCATCATTTTCCTATTGTCATGCAGAATGCGGGTCCATATCTTGAAGAGTTTGCTTACTGGGCAGAGCTAAAGAAAGTTAAAAGGTATGATTACAGGGATTATCTTTACGTTTAAAATAATGGGAAGTAAATAATGGATTCAAGGCAGAAATTTAATTCAGTAATGAATTTTGAGGAAATTGCTTCAATACCAAAGGTGGAGTTTGCTTACTGGGCAGGAACAATAAGGAAATGGTTTGATCAGGGCCTTCCAAAAATTGAGGACATTGCTCAGGGCATGCTTGATTCAGAGTCAGTCCGGGGTTCCAGGCCTGTTTCTGATGCATATAAAGATGGCGTGGATAAAAATGTAGCTGCATATTTTAGCCTGGATTCATATCTCGAAAAATTTCCGCTTGACTACAGCCCAATGCTTAAAGGTACGGTGATAGAGGAAAACAACGAATATAAAATCTTCACTGATAAATTTGGCCTTAAAAACAAGGTGCTAAAAACCCGGTCCTCAATACCAATGGTAATTGATTATCCAATAAAAAACAGGAAAGATTTTTACCAGTATATATCACTCTACGACAACTCTTCTTCAGGAATCAAAAAAAGACTGCCGGATGATTTTGAAAATCTTGCAGCAGATTTAAAAAACAGAAATTTTCCCATAAGGCTTGGCGGTAACCCGTTTGGTTTTTCCTTCCTGGCAAGGCACTTAATGGGCGAGGTCACTTTTATGCTCAGCATGTACGATGATCCGGAAATGTTAAAAGAATTCAATGAATTTTTTTTAAATTTTACCATGGATTACTGGTCAGAAATATTTAGAAAAATAGAGGTTGACTGCGTGTTCATACTTGAGGATATTGCATACCGTTCCGGGTCATTTATATCAAAAGAGATGTTTAACACCTTCATGCGCCCGTATTATTTAAGGCTTATAGATTTTTTAAAACAGCATGAAATAAAGAATATTTTTGTAGACTGTGACGGTCTGATAGACGAGCTTATCCCTCTCTGGATTGAAACAGGAGTTACAGGGCTTTTCCCTTTTGAAGCTGTAAATGATATTGTTGCAGTAAGGAATAAATACCCGGCTTTAAAAATGATGGGTGGGTTCAATAAAAAAGTGCTGTTTGAAGGTTCTACAAAACAGGAAATTGACCGGGAACTGGCCAGGGTTTTTACAGTAATGAAAACCGGGGGTTATATTCCTCATATTGACCATGCTGTTTCTGAAGACGTGACATGGGAAAATTTCAAGTATTACAGGCATAATCTGAACAGTCTAATTGATAAAATTTGATTAATTATTAATATAATACTGAAGGATTTAATAAAAAGAATTGGAGGTAAAACGTGAACAGGTATTGTTTAGTTCTTGAATTGAAAGATGAATTTATAGAGCCTTATTGTAATATTCACCGCAACCCATGGCCGGAACTTCTAAAAGCAATAAAAGAAGGGGGAGCGCAGGAGCTGCTGATATGGAATTATAATAATTTTTCAATTATTTATTACGAATGTGAAGACATAGACAAACTGTATGAAGGCCTTAATAAGCTTGAAGTTACAAAGAAATGGAACGCAACAGTAGTGCCCTGGTTCAAAAAATCACTCCCTGCAGACAAAGATGGAAAATTTAGAACCTGTGAAAAAATATTTGATTTAAACCAGCAGATTAAGGGAGAGCTTAAACCGTACTGAAAATAAAAGTATTCAGAAAATTGCAATAAGAAAAAAGCGAGGCATTTATGGCAACAAAAAATTATCTTATTTTTGATTTCGGGGCAAGCAACGGGCGGGCCTCAGTAGCTGGTTTTGACGGCAATAAATTTGATTTTGACATAGTGCACAGGTTTGAAAATATCCCGGTGAATGCGGCAGGAACCCTGTACTGGGATTTCTTAAGGCTTTTTGGGGACCTTAAAACAGGAATAGTTGCAGCAGGGAAAAAATACAGCCAGCTTCAGTCAATGGCAATAGACACATGGGGAGTTGATTTTGGAATTATTGATAAAAATGGCAAACTAATCTCAAACCCCATACATTACAGGGATGAAAAAAGAAACAGCGTCTCTGAAGAAGTCTTCAATATTGTAAGCAGGGAAGAGTTTTTTGAGCTGACCGGCTGCGCCCTCGTTTCTTATTACAGCATTTTTAATCTCTACTCTCTGAAAATGCAGGAAAGCCCGGAATATTTAAATGCCGGCAAGCTTTTAATGATGCCTGATTTATTCAATTATTTCCTCACAGGAATTGCAGTAAATGAATACACCGATGCCCACACAACGCTTATGTGCAGCCCTTTTTCACAGGAATGGGAGCATAAAATAATAGATAAGCTGGGTTTTCCGCGGGATATTTTCTGCAAAATAATACAACCCGGAACAGAAATAGGTTCGCTTGATAAAAATGTTTGCCGGGAGCTTGAAATAGGCCCATTAAAAGTCATAGCTCCGGCAAGCCACGACACGCCTTCAGCTATTGCAGGAATGCCAGTACCAGATAAATCCAAAAACAGGGTATTTATGAGCATTGGCACATGGGGTGTAAACATTGTGGAAATGGATTCCCCTTTAATTAAAAAAGATATCCTGGATGCAGGATTTGCAAATGAGGCAGGCGCGGAAGGCAAAATGCTGCTTTTTAAAAACTTTACAGGGATGTGGATAATACAGCAGTGCAGAAACCACTGGCTGAAAAATAAAAAAGATATTTCCTGGGATGATATTATGTATTTGGCAAAAAATGCACAATCCGGCGGTGCATTGATAAACGTGGATGATTCTTCATTTGTGCTCAGCCAGCACAATATGCCTGAGGTTATATGTAATTTCTGTAAAAAAACCGGGCAAAAAGTTCCTGAAGGCATTGGGGAGATTGCCAGGGTTGTGTATGAAGGTTTTGCTTTGAAGATAAAGCATGATATTTTAAATCTTGAGAAAATAACAGGAATGGAATTTGAAGCCATAAATATAGTTGGCGGTGGCACCAAAGACGAACTTTTCTGCCAGTGGGCCTCAGATGCCACCGGGCTTGAAGTTTTTGCAGGACCTACAGAAACAGCCTCTATAGGAAATCTGATTATGCAGTTAAAAGCAGCAGGTGAGATTAAAAATCTTTCTGAGGGCAGGCAACTGTCGCTTAACTCATCAAAGATTAAACAATACAGTCCGGAAGATGCCGCATACTGGGACAGTCAGTATACAAAATACCTGGATATTTTATAAGTAAATTAAAAATTTAAACCGGCAGGGGAATAAAATGGATAACAAACTAAAAAATAAAGTAACG
>JACVJB010000190.1 GCA_015711775.1 Actinomycetota bacterium
ATATGACTGATAGTTCAATAATATTAAATGAAAAAGATTTAGAGCGTGTTATAAAAAGGATATCGCATGAGATAATTGAAAGAAACAGAGGAACAGTAAATCTTGTTTTCATTGGTATTCACAAAAGAGGAGTTCCTCTTGCAGAAAGAATTGCTACAAATATATCAGGTATGGAAAAAACAAAAATAAAAACAGGAAAGCTTGATGTATCTTTTTACAGGGATGATACATCAAAAAGGCTTAAACCTGATGTTGAGATAACTGATATACCTTTTAGTATTGATGATATGAATGTTATTTTAGTGGACGATGTGCTCTTTACGGGAAGAACAATAAGGTCTGCGCTTAATGCGCTTATGGATTTTGGCAGACCCAGGAGCATACAGCTTGTTGCCCTGATTGACAGGGGCCACAGGGAACTTCCTTTAAGGGCTGATTATGTCGGGAAAAATATTCCCACATCTTTAAATGAAACCATAGAAGTCAGGCTTTACGAAACAGACGGGAAGGATATGGTTACAATAAATGCTAAGCGTTAAAAATATTACTGATATAGACTGCCTCACAGTTGCTGATATTAATCTTATTATGGAAAATGCGGAAACATTTTCAGAAGTTCTTTCAAGAGACTTCAAAAAGGTGCCGGCGCTAAGGGGAAAAACAGTGCTTAATATGTTTTTTGAGTCAAGCACAAGAACAAGGAATTCTTTTGAAATTGCTGCAAAAAGGCTTGGGGCAGATACTATGAATTTTTCAGCCTCCGCCAGCAGCCTGAATAAAGGCGAATCAATCATAGATACTGTCAAGACTCTTCAGTCAATGATTGTTGATCTTGCAATAATAAGGCATTCGGACAGCGGAGTTATAGATTATATTTTATCAAAAACTGATATACCTTTAATTAATGCAGGTGACGGCAAACACCAGCACCCCACACAAGCATTGCTTGATCTTTACACAATAAGACAGAATTATAAAACTTTTAAAAACTTAAAAGTTGCAATAGTCGGAGATATTGTTAACAGTAGAGTTGCAAGGTCAGATATTTCTCTTTTTAAAAAAATGTGTATGGATGTTACGCTGGTATCAGCTCCAATGCTGATGCCTGAAAACCCGGATTATTTTGGCTCAAAAATTGTAAAAAGCATAGATGATGTAATAGAAGAAACCGATGTTCTATACATGTTGAGAATGCAATTTGAAAGACAGGCTAAAAAGTATTACCCATCTGTTCAAGAATATAACAGGTTTTTTTCACTTGATAAAAAAAGACTTGAACGTATTAAAGAAAAATCAATAATAATGCATCCGGGCCCTGTAAACAGGGGAATAGAGATAAGTGAGCAGGTAATGGATAATATGGAAAATTTTAATGGCAGAATTAAAATAAACAGGCAGGTTGAAAACGGGCTTGCAGTAAGAATGGCCCTAATTTACCTGATTCTTGCTGCCGGAGGAGCGGGGAAAGATAACATTGAGACAAATAATTAATAAAAAAATCATAACAAAAGACTTAAAGATTTGGGACAATATACTAATAAAAAATATACAAATACCTGAAAAATCAGGCAGCAAAGAATACAGAGCGGATATTTTAATTGAAAAAGGCGTTATAAAGTCTGCTGAAGGCACTGTTGATACACAAGGAATTGAATTTGATTACCCTGCTTTTACCGGCATAAAAACAGAAAACAGGCAATTTATAGGACTGAGCCGTAACGGAAATTTAGCTGTTATTAATGCCGAGGGCCTTACGGCATCTGTCTCATTTACAGATATGCATGTACATCTCAGGGAACCAGGTGATGAGGAAGAAGAAGACATTGAAAGCGGCATTAATGCTGCATACAGCGGAGGCGTTACTTCCATGTGCTGTATGCCAAATACAAAACCGGCAGTAGACACTCCTTACATTGTCTCATATATTAAAATGAAAGCCGAAAAATCAGGGTACAGCCTGTATCCTGTTGCTGCCATGACAAGAGGGCTGCAAGGGTCTGAAATTACAGATTTTGGTATACTGAAAGATTCAGGAGCCGTTGCTTTTTCTGACGACGGCAAGTGCGTACAGGATTCAAAACTTATGTATGAAATAATGAAGTATGCCAGGTATATAGAAGCACCGCTTATCCTTCATGAGGAAGATTACAGTTTTACATCTTACGGCTGCATGCATGAAGGTTATTACTCAACAAAACTTGGGCTTGACGGAATTTCATCTCTTTCAGAGGAAGTCATTATTGCAAGGGACATATTGCTTGCAAAAAAAACCGGGGCAAAAATACACATCACTCATGTCAGTTCTCAAAATTCTGTTGAACTGATAAAAAATGCTAAAGATGCTGGTGTAGATATTACATGCGATGTAACGACGCATCATATTTTTTTTAATGACAGCTCACTGCAAAATTACGACACAAATCTTAAGGTAAATCCTCCCGTAAGAAGCATAGATGATCAGCAGGCTCTTGTAAACGGTCTTAAAACGGCAATAATAGACGCAATAGCGAGTGACCATGCCCCACATCTTGACTTTGAAAAAAACACAACCTTTGCAAGAGCCGCCAGCGGCACTTTAGGGCTTGAGACCCTTTTTAAGGCATCTTATACAAAACTCTGCATTAAAGAAGGTTTTAGTTTCCAGCATTTTCTTAAATTAATCAGTGCAAATCCATGCGGCATAATCGGACAAACAAAACAAAAAATTGCGCCCGGATTTAATGCTGATATTGTACTGATTGATACAATAAAGGAGGAAATATTTGATGGAAAACAGATGTTTTCCAAAAGCAGGAACAGCGCATTTGATGGAATTAATTTATATGGAAAAATTATATGTACAATAAAAAATGGAAAAATTGTATTCCTGGATTATTAACGGAGCTATAAAAATATGAAAGATGCAATATTAATGCTTGAAAACGGCCAGGTATTTAAAGGTATAAATTTTGGCGCTGAAGGCGAAACGATGGGGGAAGTTGTTTTTAATACCTGTATGATGGGTTATCAGGAGATTCTTACTGATCCTTCATATTGCCAGCAGATCGTAAATATGACTTATACGCAGATAGGCAACTATGGTTTTAATAATGATGATGTTGAATCAGTAAAAACACACGTTGCCGGTTTTATATCACGGGAATTCTTCAGTTATTACAGCAACTGGCGCGCAAAAGGAAGCCTTGAAAATTATATGAAGGATAATGACATAATAGGCATTGAAGGAATTGATACTAGAAAATTAACCAGGGACGTAAGAGCGGAAGGAGCCGTAAAAGCAATTATTTCAACTGAAAATTTCAATACAAAATATCTTAAGGAAAATATAAGCAGGCATCCTGATATGATGGGCAGGGATCTTGTTAAAAGCGTGACATGCAAAAAAAGCTATATATATAATGAAGATAAAAAAGATTTTAAATACAGTATAGTTGCTTATGATTACGGAATGAAGCTCAATATTCTCAGATGCCTAGACAGTGCAGGATTTAAAGTAACAGTTGTTCCTGCAGATACTCCGGCTGATAAAGTTGCTTGCTTAAAGCCGGACGGAGTTTTTCTGTCAAACGGGC
>JACVJB010000191.1 GCA_015711775.1 Actinomycetota bacterium
CTACTTTCCCCTGCAGGTAAAAAACTTAATCAGGATATTTTAAAAGAACTTTCAGCGCTTGAAAATATTATACTTATATGCGGCAGGTATGAAGGCGTTGATGAAAGAATAAAAGAGCTTGTAGTTGATATGGAAGTATCTGTTGGAGATTATATACTTACAGGAGGAGAAATTCCTGCAATGCTCATTATAGATGGCGTCGCAAGGTTGCTTGAAGGAATTGTGGGTAAAAAAGAATCGCTTCTTAATGAATCTTTTGAAAGTGGCTTGCTTGATTTTCCACAGTATACCAGACCTGAAATATATAAGGGGCTCAAGGTTCCTGAAGTATTGCTAAAAGGTAATCATAAAGAAATTAAAAACTGGAGAAAAGAGAAAGCTCTTGAAATTACACAAAAATTAAGGCCTGATTTATTTGACAAAAACACTTAAATTAATTATATTTTGTTAGTTTGTTTATTGCCGTAAATTCTGCGTGATATTATGGCTAAAAATGCATTAAAAAAGTAATTATTTTATAAATCTAATATCTAAAAATATGGAGTTTAAAAGATGAATGTACTGGAAAAAGTGGAAAATAAATATATAAAAACTGATATACCGGATTTTAAAGCCGGTGACAAAGTAAAAGTTAATATAAAAATAAGGGAAGAAAATAAAGAAAGAATACAGACATTTGAAGGTATAGTAATTAAAATCCAGGGTAATGGCATAAATAAAACTTTTACTGTCAGAAAAATATCTTTCAGTATCGGTGTTGAAAGAACATTTCTTGTAAACTCGCCTATGATTGCGTCAATTACTAAATTAAACACTGGCATTGTTAGAAGATCCAAACTTTATTACCTCAGAAAAAAAATAGGTAAAAAATCAAAAGTTGAATTTGAAAAATAAAAAGGGCATTTTCAGGGAATTTCTCGGATATCTCATTGTTGCTGCAATTGCAGCATTATTTGCGGTACTTTTAAGAATATTTATTATAGAACCTTATATTGTTCCCACGCCCTCAATGGCTCCCACACTTATAGTGGGCGACAGGGTTATTGTAAATAAAATAGCTTTTAAATTCAGCGACATCGAAAGAGGAGACATAATTGCTTTTAACTCTCCTTTTGAGGAAAAATTCCTTGTAAAGAGAGTAATAGCATTACCAGGGGATGAAATATCTTTTACGGAAAGCGGGGATATTTATATAAATGGAGAAAAATTTGAGGAACCTTATCTTCCTGAAGATATTTATCCCTCTTATGAAAATGAAAGTTTCATTATAAATGAAGAAAATTTTTTTGTTATGGGCGATAACAGGAATAACAGTTCAGACAGCAGAGTATTCGGGCCCATTGACAAATCCGCGATATTTGGCGAAGTTATATTTATATATGGCCCTTTTTCAAGGATAGGCAGAATCCGTTGAATGGTTGCTTCATTTTGTTTTGGAACCCGCAGATTTTATAGTGGTTGCCCCGTCATTTTATTTTTTACTGTTTCTGAGGCTTATGGATTTTTTTGAGATAAAAAGATTGCATAATCTGAATGCTTATGAAGACAGTCTTTACTGCATCGGCTACGATTTGATTGCAGGCGCAGATGAGGCGGGAAGGGGTTCTTTTGCAGGACCAATCGTTGCAGCCGCAGTTATTTTACAAAGAAACATTCCGCTAATTGAGGGACTTAACGATTCTAAAAAACTTGATAGTAATAAAAGGCGGAAATTATTTGAGAGAGTTAAAAAATCCTGCCTTTGCTTTTCTGTTGCCATATTATCTGCTGCAATAATTGACAGGATTTCTCTTGGAAGCGCCAATATTATTGTTTTAAAAAAAGCGCTTACCGGATTAAAAATAAAACCGGAAATCGCTCTTACTGATGCTTTTTATGTAAACACGGAAAAATACGGATTTGAATCTGTCCCAATAATAAATGGCGACAACCTTTGTGCTTGCATTGCTGCTGCCTCGATAATTGCAAAAGTCACCAGGGACAAAATAATGGATGAATACGCAGATCTGTATCCCCATTATATGTTCAAAAATAATAAAGGCTATGGGACAAAAAAACACATTGAAGCCATTAAAAAATATGGTTTATGTAAAATTCACCGCAAATCGTTTAAAATTCATAATTACATTTAATACGGCTATTATGATTCCAAAAAAAATTCTAGGCAAATATGGAGAAAAGCATGCCGGCACATATCTTATGGAAAATGGCTATAAAATAATTGCAAAGAATTACCGGTGCAGATACGGGGAAATTGATATTATTGCATTAAAAGATAATGTTTTTTGTTTTATCGAGGTAAAAACCAGACAGAACAAAGAATTTGGGGAGCCTGAAGAATCAATTGATTTGCAAAAATTAAAAAAGATTTGCCTTGCTGCGCAACACTATATAAGCTGTAAAAACCTTCAGGAATGCAATTTCAGATTTGATGCTATTTCAGTAATTGTAAGCAATAGCAAACCGTTGCTTAAGCATATTAAAAATATTACCCAGTGATACACAGATATGCTTTTATAAATTTATCATATAACAGTAATCTTTTACAATTATAGTATAGAAATAGAATCATTTATCCCGGACTTTTATATGCGGGGCGCATAATAAATATGTTTTTTACATTGGATAATATTTGTTTTAATATATTGGTAATTTTTTAATAAAAATAGGTAAATTATTTAAAGCCGGTTTTTTAATTATTACTAAATTTAGAACAAGGAGATATTTTATTGCTTAAGCTATTATTTCTTGAAACGCGTCCGCAGTATTTGCTGCTTTCAGTAATTCTTGCATTTCTTGGAACAAGTATAGCATGGTATTATCAGGGAACAGTTAGTGCATGGCATGCAGTACTTGCAGGATTTGGCCTTGTCCTTACCCACATAAGCGTAAATACTCTCAATGATTACTTTGACTATAAAAGCGGGATAGATTTGCATACAGAAGTAACTCCATTCAGCGGCGGCAGCGGCATGCTTAAAGCCGGCCTTTTAAAACCGAAGCATGTTTTATGGACAGGGATAATAACTCTTTTATTGGCGCTTCCTATTGGAGTTTATTTCACATTAACCAAAGGTTTACTGCTGCTGCCTGTTCTTGCAGTTGCAGTGCTTTGCGTGGTATTTTACTCGCCTTTAATACTTAAATTACACTGGCCGGAATGGTCGGCAGGACTGGGGCTTGGCATGCTTCCAGTACTCGGATCTTTTTTTGTCCAGACAGGCACTTATTCGATTAAATTATTTCTTGCTGCCGTACCTTCCCTTATACTTGTGCATAATCTTCTTCTTTTAAATGAATTCCCTGATATAAAAGCAGACAGCGGTGCAGGAAGAAAAACCCTTCCAATAACTATTGGAGTAAAAAATGCGGGAATTGTTTATTCAACGCTTGCTGTAGCAGTTTATGCCTGGATAATAATAATTGCGGCAGCAGGCTTTGCTCCATTGTGGACACTTATTTCCCTTGCAACAATACCTTTTTCTGTATTAGCCGTAAAAGGCTTATTCAATAAAGAAAAGAAAGGTTCAATTATTGCTGCAATGAAGGATCATGGGCTTGGGGTAC
>JACVJB010000192.1 GCA_015711775.1 Actinomycetota bacterium
TAAAACGATTCTTTTTGTACTTCCTATGCCGGTAAAATATGCGTTAATCCTGTTTGTCTTCCTGCTTGCATCTGCGACAAGAATACTGTCTGTTTTTATGCCGGCATCTTTGGCCATTTTAAGTATACGGCTTTCAAGATTTTTATTGTCAAGGGGGCTGAATTTATAAAACAGAGGGTCTATTAAAACTGGAAATATAAAAACTGCAGCAATTATGAAAATAATAAATATGGCAGCAGCTGCAACCCACCAGTGTCTTGGCAAATAAATAATCAGCGCATAGATAATTGTCATTATAAAACTGTTTACAACAAGGGCAATAGCTTTTTCTTTTAATATATCAGAAAACCAGAGTAAAAAAGTCTGGCTGGAAAGCCCGAAACGGTGTTCCAGCACAAAACCTCTGTAATATTGAAGAGGAAATAAAATTATTTCAATTATCAGCACAAAAGCTGCAAACAGCATAAAAGCCATGGCAATACTGATTCTCTTATTCGCAAAAGGAAATTTCCAGAAAATAATTATTATTGCAGACATCAGTATCCATGAAAGTAGCCTCTGCGCAATTGAAAGCATCAGGGAAGCCCTGTTATAATTTGCGGCTTTATTTAAAAACTCAGGATCAAAATGCCTGGCGGTATAACTGTCTGTCTGCGGTTTTAAGTTAATCGCAAGAAAAAAAAGTACCGCAAGAATAATTAAACCCAGTATGAAAAAAAGCACAGTTAAATTTATAGCCCATCCGCCAATATGCATATTTTTAATTCTCATAAATTAATATTAAATAAAAATTCTATAAATATAAACTAATCATGAAATTGTATTTACTCAAATTTTTCCTTATTAGTAAACATTATATATACATAAAAACAGATTTAAATGATTTTTGACAAATCATATATATATATATTACCTTTTTGGCGGGATTAATCTTTTTTGCAAATGTTTTATTGACACATATCAAGTTATAATGATACTATATTCATATCATATATCATTCTGTTGTATCAGCAGGATATGAATAAGATTAGATTAAATTACAGATATTTAAAAATTGGAGGGAAAAATGGCGTTAAGAAAAATAATTGAAATTAATGAAGATATTTGCAATGGTTGCGGACAGTGCATACCAAACTGCCCTGAGGGGGCCCTGCAGCTTATTGACGGAAAGGCAAGGCTTATAGGCGATCTTTTTTGCGATGGCCTTGGCGCCTGCATAGGCGAGTGTCCGGTTAATGCAATAAATGTGATTGAGCGCGAGGCAGGGGCTTATAATGAAGCAAAAGTAATGGAGAATATAGTGAAACAGGGTAAAAATGTAATAGCTGCACACCTCAAGCATTTAATGGACCATAATGAAACCGGACTCTATAAAGAAGCTTTAGAATATTTGAAAAATAATGGTATAGATGTACCAAAAGATTATCAGGAAATAGCTGATTACAGCGATGACAGGCTGCCGTGCGGATGCCCGGGTTCTGCTGTTATGGATTTAAGGGAGGAAAATGCGGAAGCTGACTCAACCAAAATACGATCCGACGAAAAACCCGGTTTAAATACCCGCAGTAGTATACTTAATTTAAGTAAAATAAAAGCTCAAAAAGTCCAGGAACTTTTAAGTGAGCTTTCCGGAAATGAATCACAGCTAAAGCAGTGGCCAGTACAAATAAAACTTGTGCCGCCTATTGCCCCGTACCTGCAGGGCGCTGACCTTCTTGTTGCAGCAGATTGCGTGCCTTTTGCCTATGCGGGATTTCACCAGGATTTCCTGAGAGGAAAAGTTGTGCTTATCGGATGTCCAAAACTTGATGACAGCCAGTTTTATTTAAAGAAATTTACGGAAATTTTCAAAATAAATGATATTAAGTCAGTAACAGTTATTCATATGGAAGTCCCGTGCTGCTTTGGTCTTGAAACAATGATAAAGCAGGCCATAAAAGATGCGGGGAAAAATATTGAGACAAAAACTGTAAATATTGGGATTAAAGGCAATATCATATCAGAAAGCTGATATTAAGCGCAAAAATGCAATAGTTTTTGTTTAAGTTTTTGCATTAGAATTATAAATTATGATATTCTTATTTTAATAATTATTACTCTAAGGAGTGTTTATGGGCAAATCTAAATTTGCAGTTGTAGGTGCGGGCCATGGGGGCAAAGCCATGGCTGCCCATCTTGCTTTAAAGGGATTTCCTGTAAGTTTATACAACAGGACGCTTGCTAAAATAATGCCCATCATAAAAATGAAAGGCATTGAAATAGAGGGAGAGGTAAGTGGTTTTGGAAAGATTGAACTTGCAACTGATAATATAGGCGAAGTTATAAAGGATGCGGATGTTATAATGGTATGCGTGCCTGCATTTGCTCATGCCGCTATTGCTGAAAGATGCGCCCCTCATTTAAAAAGCGGCCAGATAGTTATTTTAAATCCCGGCAGGACATGCGGTGCCCTTGAATTTTTAAACATTTTAAGGGAGCGGGGCAATAATAATGATGTTACAGTTGCAGAGGCGCAGACCTTTATTTATGCAAGCAGGGGAATGGGGCCTGCATCCGTTAAGATTTTCAGGATAAAACAGGCCATACCTGTAGCGGCAATTCCGGCAATAAAAACAGATGGTGTTATTGACAGAATAAATGAAGCTTTCCCTGAGTTTATCTCCGGCACAAGCGTGATTGAGACCAGTTTTAACAATATCGGAGCAGTTTTTCACCCGGCAATAACAATTCTTAATGCAAGCAGGATAGAATCTACTATGGGTAATTTCCAGTTCTATATTGAAGGAGTAACTTCTTCAATTGCAAGGGTTCTTGAAGCTGTTGATAGGGAAAGAGTTGAAGTGGCATATATGCTTAAATGCAAGAACGCGCTGACTGCGCTTGACTGGCTCACCATGGCATACAATGTAATTGAAGACAATCTTTTTGACGGTATTCACAGCAATCCGGGTTATTATGGCATAATGGCGCCTAAAACCACAAATGTAAGATATATTACTGAAGATGTGCCTATGAGCCTTGTCCCCATTGCAGAATTTGGTAAAGCTTTTGGAGTAAGCACTTCTGCGACAGATTCTCTTATTAATCTCGCAAATATTATTTTTAAAGTTGATTTTACAAAATCCGGCAGGAATTTGAGAAAACTCGGCCTGGAAGATTTAACTCTTGACCAGATAAGGAATGTATTTATCGAGGGAGTGCCTGCTAAAAGATAAATCAATTACTAAGAGCCAGGGAGGTTTTTCTGATGAAGAAGATACTTGGTGCAAGTGTGGGCAGTTGTGTCCATGTCGCAGGTATAATAAGCTTTTTAAATATTGCTGCAAAACTTGGATATAACACAAAATATGCCGGTTCAGCAGTCAGCGTTGAAAACCTGCTTAAAGCCATCAATGATTTTCTCGAGCATTCCGATCCGGAATCGGAGTATTTCAGCGAGATGTTCAACTATTTTGTTAATTATCTTAAGGCCTATAATAATGTTAATGAGCTTGTGGTGGTCAGTTTCTTTGCCC
>JACVJB010000193.1 GCA_015711775.1 Actinomycetota bacterium
AAAAATCCAATTACTATAAAACTGTCTGCAACATTAAAAACTGCAAAATAATTTACGCTTATGAAATCAACCACCTCGCCCACTATTATCCTGTCCGCAAGATTTCCAAGAGCGCCGCCAAGCACAAAACCAAGTGCAATATTATAAATAAGTGTTTTTAAGTCCAGTTTTATTTTAAGTATTATTATAAGGACAATAGCTATTATTGAAATTATTATAAATACTTTTGTCCAGCCCTGAAGCATTCCGAATGCAGCACCTGTATTAGTTATTTTTATAATACTTATAAAACCGGGTATCACTGCTACAGGAAATGTATCTTCAGGCAGTTTATTTATCCAGTATTTTGTAAGCTGATCCGCTGCAAGGATAACAGCGCCAGTTATAAGAAAGACAGCGTTAAGCATAATTTTTGATATTTTGGATTTCATTTAAATTCTCTTTTCTTAATCAGTTCTTAATTGTCCCGGCAACAGACAGCCCTATTTTTATGTTTTTATTATTAACTTCAATATCTTTAAAAAATATATCTTTTGAATCCGAAAACTCATTAATCAGCAGTTTTTCACTTAAAGTTTCTCTGGTTATGTAATCTTTGTATGAATATATGATTTTATTTGTTTCTTTGTCAGATTCAATAGAGGTTATAATTGTATTTTCTATTTTAAACCCGGCTTCTTTCCTTAAATTCTGTATCTGGTGTACAAGTTCTCTGCAAAATCCCTCCTGCCTGAGTTCTTCTGTTACATTTACCGGTATTCCTACTGTATACTCGCTATCGCTTTCTATACCATATCCCTCTAAATTAAGTATTTCAACTATTAATTCTTCGGGCTGGATTTCAATCTGCTTTCCTTTAATCTGCAGGTTAATGTTTTTCCCGTTTTTAATTTTTAGCGCAACCAGCAGGCTACTTTCTTTTTGAAGAGATTCTTTAATTTTTGGAAGAAGAGAGCCATATTTTGGACCAAGAAGTTTTAAATCAGGCTTAATATTATAATTTACAAGTTCATCCAGCTTTTCAATTATCTCAAGTTTCTTGACATTAAGTTCTTCAAGTATAAGATCCCTGAAATGCATGCATGCTTCTTTTTTTCCGTCATCATTTTCAAAATATATTTTTACACTTGAGAGCGGCTGCCTGGTTTTAATATTTATTTTGCTTCTTACTGATCTGCCCAGCCCTATTATTTTCCTGGCAACATTCATCTTAAAACTGAGGCCGGCATCAATTACCTCTTCATCTGCACAAGGGTAATCTTCCAGATGCACACTCTGGCAACTCTGCAACAAACCTTTTTTTAAATTCCTGTATATCTCTTCAGTTATGAAAGGAATATATGGCGCTGCAAGTTTTGCCACTGTTAGCAGCGACTCGTAAAGCGTCAGATAAGCGCTTATTTTGTCATTATCATTTTCACTTTTCCAGAATCTTCTCCTGCTTCTTCTTACATACCAGTTGGACAAATCATCAACAAATGACTCAATAAGCCTGCCGCTTTCAGTTACATTGAAATCGTCAAGCAATTCATTTACTTTTTTTACTGTAATATTGAGCTGCGAAAGCACCCACCTGTCTATTTCTGCCCTGTCCTTTACAGAAATATTATTTGCTGAAGGATTAAAGTTATCAATATTTGCATAAATAACAAAAAATGAGTAGGTATTCCATAGTGTAAGCAGGAATTTTCTGATAACTTCATCGATACTTTTTATGGAGAAGTTTTTAGCATTCCATGGAGATACGACTGTGAAAAAATACCATCTAAGAGCATCGGCGCCCTGAACATTTAAAATATCCCATGGCTTTACAACATTGCCTTTTGACTTCGACATTTTCTGGCCATTTTCATCGTTGATTAGTCCAAGGCAGAGCACATTCTTATATGAGGAGCGGTTAAAAAGCATAGTTGAGATTGTAAGCATGGTATAAAACCATCCTCTTGTCTGGTCTATTGCTTCACATATGAAATCTGCCGGATAATTTTCCTTAAATAACTGGCTGTTCTCAAAAGGATAATGGTACTGTGCAAAAGGCATTGCTCCGCTGTCAAACCATACGTCAATTACCTCAGGCGTTCTTTTCATATCCTGGCCGCACTGCGGACATTTAATGATAATATTATCTACATAAGGTTTATGAAGGTCCAGCTCATCAGGCAATTTCCCGGCTTTTTCTCTGAGCTCGCTTACACTGCCTATGCATATTTTATGCCCGTTGCTGTCTGCCCAGACAGGAAGCGGGGTACCCCAGTACCTGTCTCTTGTAATGGCCCAGTCAACATTATTTTCAAGCCAGTTGCCAAACCTCCCGTGTTTTATGTGTCCGGGATACCAGTTTATTTCTTCATTGGATTTTAAAAGATCCTCTTTAATAGCTGATGTCTTTATATACCAGCTTTTCCTGGCATAATACATGAGCCGTTTTTCACATCGCCAGCAGAAAGGATAAGAGTGCTGAAACTTTTTTGTTTTAAACAGCAGTCCGCGTTTTTCCAGGTCTTTTATAATTTCCGGGTTTGCATCATCAATGGACATCCCGGAAAAACTTTCAACTTCAGGTTTAAATATACCTTCTTCGTCAACCATTTGCACCACTGGCAGTCCATTGAGCCGCCCCACACGCATATCATCTTCACCAAAAGCCGGAGCAATATGCACGATACCGGTGCCTTCATTTGTTGAGACAAAATCACCGCTTATAATTTTAAAGGCTTTGGGGTTACTGGTATATCTATATGCCGGCATATAAGAAATTTGCGCAAGGCTGCTTCCCTTAATCCGGGATTTAATTTTAAAGCTTTCTCTGACGCCAAGTACATCTTCAGCAAGTTCCTCTGCCAGTATAAATATTTCTTTATCAAACTCTGCTTCTACATAATACGCATCAGGATTTACAGCGCAGGCAGTATTTGATATTAATGTCCAGGGAGTGGTTGTCCAGACAAGAAAAAATTTGCCTGGGCTCCCGGCCAGCGGGAATTTTACAATTATTGAGAAATCTTCAACATCTTTATAACCCTGCGCAACTTCATGAGATGATAAAGCAGTTCCGCACCTTGGGCAATATGGCACTATCTTATAATCTTCATAAAGAAGATTTTTACCCCATATCGTTTTGAATATATGCCATATACTTTCAATGTAATCATTTTTGAAAGTAAAATAAGCATTGTCCATATCTATCCAGAAGCCTATCCGTTCAGTCATTTTTTTCCAGTGCTGCTCATACTTCATAACACTTTGTCTGCAGAGACGGTTAAATTTTTCCACACCTATTTTTTCAATTTCCTTCTTTGAATTTATACCGAGTTGTTTTTCTATTTCAAGCTCAACAGGAAGGCCATGCGTGTCCCATCCGGCTTTTCTTGAAACAAAATAGCCTTTCATAGTTTTATACCTGGGGAATATATCCTTAAAAACTCTTGAAAGCACGTGATGAACTCCCGGTTCCCCGTTTGCAGTTGGAGGGCCCTCATAAAAAACAAATCCTGGTCTGTTTCT
>JACVJB010000194.1 GCA_015711775.1 Actinomycetota bacterium
AAGCGAAGATGCAAAAGATCCAAACTGGATAACATGCCCATGGCCGACTTATTTTATTGAAGCAGTGCAGTGGCAGTGGGAAAAGAAAGTCATACCTTTCTGGACGGAAATGGTTAAAAAACTTAAAAAAGCAGGAGTGGTTGTTGCTCTTGAGATGCATCCGGGTGATGTTGTATATAATACTGAAGCACTGCTTAATCTCAGGGAAGCGGCTGGTGAGCAGATATGCTGCAATTTTGACCCCAGCCATCTTTTCTGGCAAGGTATGGATCCTATTGTAAGCATTAAATTTCTTGGAAAAGTAATACGGCATGTTCATGCAAAAGATAGCAGGGTGGATGAATCTGTTGTTAAATTCAGGGGAGTAAATGATTGGAAGCATTACGGCGAAATTGCTAAAAGAGCATGGACATTCAGAACTGTAGGATATGGCCATCAGGCGGATTTCTGGAATGAATTTGTATCAGCTCTTCGCCTTGTGGGCTATGATGGAGTAATTAGTATTGAACACGAGGATCCTCTTATGTCAGCAAATGAGGGCCTTACAAAAGCAATCAGTTTCCTTAAAGGCGTACTTTTATATGAAGATGTTGGCGAGATGTGGTGGGCATAAATCCGGTATAAATCCTTAAGGCTATAAATTTATGCCATAAATGTTAGTAATAAACAATTAATTTATAAAAAATATACGGGAGGTTAAAATGGCAGAGAAAAAAGTCGGTTTTGTTGCCATGTCTTCAGAAAAAAAATCTCTTGACGACATTCCCTCAATCGGGGTGGGAATGATTGGTCAGGCTTTTATGGGTAAAGCCCACTCAAATGCATGGAAAAAAATGCCGTATATATTCTGGCCGCCACCTGCAATACCCGAACTTGTAAAGATATGTGGGCAAAATGAGCAAAACCTCAGAGAATCTGCAAAAAGATATGGTTACAGCTCATATACAACTGACTGGAAAAACCTTATTGAAGACGACAGAGTGCAAATAGTTGATAACGGCACGCCAAACTATCTTCACGCAGAACCTTCCATTGAAGCAGCAAAAGCAGGAAAACATATTATTTGTGAAAAACCTCTTGCAAGAAATGCTGCAGAAGCAAAAAAAATGCGTGATGCGGCGCTTAAGTATAATGTAAGGAATATTTGTTGCTTTAATTACAGGGTCGTACCTGCGGTAGTTCTTGCCAAAAACCTCATAGCTGACGGAAAACTCGGTAAAATATTTCACTTTCGTGCAAGGTATCTGCAGGAGTGGATAACTGATCCTGGCTTTCCAATGATATGGCGGCTGCGAAAAGAGCAGTGCGGAAGCGGAGCCCTCGGAGATTTGGGTTCACATGTCATAGATCTGGGAAGGTTTTTATGTGGTGAAATCGCCTCTGTAATGGCAGTAACCACTACATTTATAAAAGAGAGGCTTGATGAGTCAACAGGTAAAAAAGAAAAAGTTGACGTTGATGATGCAATGGCATCAGTAGTTGAATTCAAAAACGGCGCAATTGGCACAATTGAAGCTTCAAGGTTCTGTCCGGGCAGGAAAAATTACAATACTATAGAAATAAACGGTGAAAAGGGTAGCATATGGTGGGATCTTGAAAACATGAATAATCTCTGGGTATACTGGAAGGAAGAAGAACCTTCAGATACCAGGGGGTTTCACTGTATAAATGTAACTGAGTCCTATCATCCTTATTATGATAAATGGTGGCCGCATGGGCATATTATAGGCTGGGAAAATACATTTGTTCACCTGGCATATAATATGGTGGATGCGGTAATTAATAATATAAAGCTTGAACCTTATATTGCAACATTTGAAGATGGTTACCGCAATAATGTTATATGTGATGCTATAGCTGAATCTGCCGAGACAGGCAAAAAAACTAAATGCGTGTTTGAGTGATTTTATATTCCGTTTTTTATTGCTGGCAACTTAAATTACTAAAAATAATTCTGGAGGAGATGTTATGAAATATGGGATTAACACATTGCTGTATGCCGGTACCTTTACAGATAATCATGTCAAAAGCCTTTTTGGAAAATTTGCTGAAATGGGGTTTTCCGGTGTTGAAATAGCCCTTGAAAAGAAAGGAGATATTGATTATAAGGAAACTCTTAAATTTTTTAAACAAAATAATCTTGAATGCGCAGCTATTTGCGGGTTATTTGGTGAAAACAGAGATATACGTGGCCCAAGTAAAGAAAATATTGAGGGTGGGCTATCATATATAAGAGACTGCATTGAAGCATGCGCTGAAATGGAATGCAGTCTTTTAACTGGCCCTGTTTACTCTGCAGTTGGCAGAGCAACCCTTGTGCCGGAAAATGAAAAAAAGATACAATGGGAAACTGTAGTAGAAAATCTGAAAAAGGTATGCGCTTGGGCAGAAAAATATGGTGTAAATATAGCAATTGAGCCTTTAAACAGGTTTGAAACAGATTTTTTAAATATTTGCACAGATGCTGTAAAACTGATAAAAGATGTGGACAGCAAAAATTTAAAAATACATCTTGATACATTTCATATGAATATAGAAGAAAAAAGCTCAGCGCTTGCAGTACTTGATGCAGGGGATTTGCTATATATGTTTCATGCAAGTGAAAATGATAGGGGGGCGCCTGGAACCGGGCAGGTTCACTGGAAATCAATAGCAGATTCACTAAAAAGAATAAATTATAAAGGATGGGTTGTAATAGAATCATTTACGCCTGAAAATAAAGTAATAGCAAAGGCTGCATCAATATGGAGACAGACTGAAAAGGATGAAATGGCTCTTGCTGGAAAAGGTTTAAAATTTCTTAAGGGACTGATGGGTTGAAATAAACATAGCAGTGATTGCTGGTTACAGGTTTTACCAACTCTTTAAAGATTGGAGTTTTATTATATGTCAGAGATAGTATTGGAAAATATTGTTAAAAGGTTTGGCAGCCTTGTTGCAGTTAATGATTTGAATCTACTTATTGAGGATAAGGAATTTGTGGTGCTTCTTGGTCCTTCAGGTTGCGGCAAGACAACCACACTCCGCATGATATCAGGACTTGAATTGCCTGATGAAGGAAAAATCCTGCTTGATGGACAGGATGTGACCTTTAAAAGAGCATCCAGAAGAGATATTGCTTTTGTGTTCCAGCTTTATGCGCTTTATCCTCACATGACTGTTTATGGCAACATGGCTTTTCCTCTTAAAACACAGGGCTTCTCTAAAGAAAAGGTTGATGAGGAAATAAAAAGAGCTTCAGAACTGTTAAAAATTGAGCATATTCTCAATAAAAAGCCTAGGGAACTGGCAGGCGGGGATATGCAGAGAGTTGCGCTTGGAAGGGCGCTTGTAAGAAGGCCGAAAGCATTTCTTTTAGATGAGCCAATTGGAACACTTGACGCAAAATTCAGGGAGGAAATGCGTACAGAATTAAAGAAGCTGCACGTAGATATAGGCGCTACCACTGTTTATGTAACTCATGATCAGGTTGAAGCAATGTCTATGGGGGATAAAGTAG
>JACVJB010000195.1 GCA_015711775.1 Actinomycetota bacterium
TAATAGTAACTTCACAGGCAGTATTTTTATTAAATTTGGGTATTTAAGAACTGGAAACCTTACAATGTATCTGGGTATAGATTTTTTATTGGATGATCTCAAAGATATTTATATAAGTGAAGTAAATACAGGGCTTCCAGGTGGGGCCAGGGAATATGACCTGATATCAAGAACATTATTTGGCAAGCCTTCAGGTGTTTTTGACAAAATCGAAGCAATTTCCTTATCAGTATTTAAAAAGCCTTTTAAACAATACCTCTGGGGGCTGCCCTATTTTAATGATTTAAAAACTTTAAAAATATGGATGGATGGCAAGGGTCCTGCGCCCCAAAAGCCATTTTCAGGATTCTTAAGGCTTGAAGATAAGTGGGTGCAGTACCTTATTTTAAAAAAAGCCTATCCTTTAATGCCCTCAAAATTATTTAATCCAAATAGTTTAATAGACAATGGTACAAATATTAATAATACTGTTTATTATAATGATAAAGAAGCCAAAAAAACAGGGCAAGTATACAGCTGCTGCTTAAAGAAGTACGCTTCATTTAAGGGCAAAAACTGGAATGCTTTTATACTGAAGAGAAGGCTTGGAAGAGGCGGGGCGGGTTTTATAGAAATAATAAACAAAGAGCAGCTTGAATCTGTTTTAAAACCCGAGCTTGCTGCAGATTTTTATATGGCCCAACCTTTGTTAAAAAGCGAAATTAACATAAATGAAAGTATTTATAAACTTTCAATACGGGTCATAGTATTTGCAGGATTTTTTATCTGTATGTTTGCAAATCTTGCTCCCCGCATTACATCAAATCACGGAATAAGGTTTTATATAAACCCTTCTGGTAAATTTGGCCTTGAAAATCAGCAATTTAATACTGTGAAAATAACAGAAAAAGCCTGGGAAGCTCAAATGTTTTATGGCGATAATATTCCGGAACATCTTTACCATAATCTTAATGAGGAGGATATTGCAGATACTGCACTTAACCTTCCGAAGGATATTGTTGAAAAAATAAAGCGCACAGCTTTATGCGTTGGCAGATTTTACATGAACATGGATCCCGATACTATCCCAAAGTGCTACCTTGAAGAAAGCTTGCATATGCAATAATTATTATTCAACATAATCCCGAAGAATAACCATTATTCCAACACTTCTTCGAGCTCTTCTCCACAATCTTCCAGGGTTTCGGCATTGGCATAGATACCCTTAAACCCGGATATTTCGCCATAAAAATGCCTCATTTAAAAATGTACACAAAAGCATATACGATGGCTCAAGTGAAAATGTACATGTACTAATGTAAGAATATATTGTTAATAAGTAAAATCAAATAAAGACCTGCGTTATGAAATATTATCTCTTAAGACTTTCTGCTTTAATGCATTTAATTTAAGTAACCTGTCCTGCAGATCTGATATTTTTCTTTTTAAAGCTGCAGGATTTAACTCATCATACTGTTTTTTTAGCCTTACCTTTATTTTATCATCAATATTTTCATGCTCAAGGACTCTTCTGTATGGAGTTTTTGCTTCGTCATAATTCTTTTTAGTTTTTGAGCCCTGTCTTATCTTTGAGGCACATTTTCTAACTGGAATAAAAAAATTAATATATAGTCTGAGGTGCCTATACAGCTCATTTAGAATGCCAGGCTCTTCACCTGTATCATAACGCAGGTACCCAACAGCCCTTCTTACAACACAGTAGTTTTTCTGCTCCACATAGCAGCTGTCATTTTTTTTATATGAGCGGCTTCCTGTAAATGTAATTTTACGATTACTGCAATAGGCAAAGAAATGATTGTTGATAAATTTAAGAGCCGTTATCTTAAATCAATACCAAGCATTGCAAATGGAAGACGGCCCCTTACAGTATCTGTAGACTCTACTACCCATTTTTGTGCCTTATTCTTTATTGCAACAGGCTCGTTAAAAGCAGGCTGCAACATCTGTAAAGTTAATGCTAAAGCTAAATTCCCCGCTTGCGTTTCCTCCGTCATGGCCCACAAGGTCTGCTTCAAGATAACCAGGAGCGGCCTCATTCCAGTCTGAAAATGTCTTTATTGGTATCTGGTGCTTAAGTAGGGTTGCCGGCTTTGTAAAGGAGCGCCACTTTCCAATTCTTAGCTTTTCTTTAACTGGCTTTAAGAGCCTGTCAATTGTTGATGCAGGTATCTTATGCAGTTTCTGTATTGTTAAACTATCCATTTCTATTTCACCAAAGGTTTAATATTATCTCAGGAATAAACGGGGCAAGGCGTTTGCCGCAGGGCATATCAAGCACTATCCATATCTTTTTCTGCTTCTTTTTTGCTTTTTTATACCTTGCCTCCAACTTCAGCAGTTATTTCTTTTTTGTGCCTCATATTTAAAATAAATATCTTTACTTCTGCTATATTTAAAGACTGTAATTTGCTTTAAAATATAGCCAGAATTAAAAATTGTTAAAATATTTTCGTGTACATTTTTATATTAGGCATCGATTCAGTTTCGTGTACATTTTAAATAAAGCAATTCGAACACTTGCTAAATTAGACATATAAAATTATAATTATATATATAATAATAGTACTTATATTATATTATTGCAATACATTTATACGTATATTATAATTCATATATACGTAAAGGAGGTATTGTGGCAAAAATAAAATTAACTTTATATGTTGAGAAAGATATAAGCCAAAAAGCAAAAAAACTTTCTGAAATTTCCGGAAAATCCATTTCAAATATTGTCTCAGATTATATTTACATTCAGGATCTTGAAAGAAATGATTTTAAAATTTCAGATAAGGTTAAAAAGTGGATAGGAGTTGCAAACATTGAAGTAAAAGACGATTACAAAATACTTCGTGATAAAACTTATGAACAAAAGTTGAAAAAATATGAAGGCACTTCTTGATACAAATCTTTTTTTAGATGTTATTCTAAAAAGGGATACTTATTTTCAAAGCAGTTCAATTATCTGGTCGCTTGTATCAGAAAAAAAGCTCAAGGGCCTTATTTCAGCCATTTCAATAAATAATCTTTACTACATACTTAAGAAAATTATTGAAACCAGGCTTGTTGAAAATTTTGTCGACCAGTTACTTGAAGAATTTGAGATAATACCTTTAACAGCGCAGGTATTAAAACAAGCCAGATCACTTCCCAATAAAGATTATGAAGACTTAATACAATACTTTTCTGCAATAAATTCTAACTGTGATTTTATTATTACACCAAACAAAGAAGATTTTCCGCAGAAAGGAATTAAAGTATTAAGCCCGTCTGAGTTTCTGGAATTATTGAATTAATTAATCTTACTCCTCGTTTCAGCGGTATTTTTTATTCTGGCGCAGCATATCAATATTGCAATCCAGGCACAAGCCATTATGGCAGCATATAACTTCGCCGTACTGGAGCATCGCTACAAATAAAAAAAGACCCAAAAAGAGCCGCCTTATTACTATACTGGAAAGGGTTTATAAGTTACCAAATAAGGATGTTTT
>JACVJB010000196.1 GCA_015711775.1 Actinomycetota bacterium
AATATATAGAATTTAAAAGCTGTATTTTATAGACAGGCTTGCTGATTTATTCGCTTAACTTTCAGAAAATTCATATTGAATCTGCCGGTAAATCACAAGACTTTTTTCTTGTGATGGATAGGATTTGTTCTTTTCATAGAAAGCAATAGATGCCCTTGACTTCAGCAGTAAAAGTTTAACCTTGCAGGCACAAGTATAAATGCTTCAGTATTATATAATGATTAAAGACAGGATCTATGCCAGTTTTATTGTTTAAACACAGGCTAAATATGCTTTTAGCGGCAAACAGGTTTAATCTGTAGAAGTATTATTATTTAAACTTTTTACAGTTTTTGATATTTCAATTAAATTCTCAAGAGGCGCAATAAGAGGCACCGCGCATTCCGGACCAATTATTTTTATTCCGCATTTTACTGCATACTCAACTTCTCTTTTGACATCTTCAGGCTTCTTAAATAGAAGTGTTGTGGGATTATTGATATTTCCTGCAAGCGCAATCCTTCCGGCATTTACTGCCTGGGCAGCACATGCATCGACTTTAGATTCAAAATGAAACCCGGACATGCCTGTCCTGCAGATATATTCAAGCCTGTCCAGGGTATTGCCGCATATATGAAGAACTGCAGGAACTTTAATCCGGCCCGCTAACCTGCTGTGCACAGGAATGAGAAAATCACGGTAAGCGGCAGGGCTGCATAAATCAGCTGTTGCGTGATCGGCAACTGTTATTACATCTGCGCCCGCCTGCGCCTGCAGGTCTGCAAAACAGACGGTTATCTGGCACAATTTTTCCAGAATGCTTTTAACTTCTGAAGGGTTGTCTTGTGTCTTTATAAGAAATTCCTGAACACCAAAAAAATGATAGCTTAAGGTCCATGGACCAAAGACTTTTCCGGTAACAGCTATACCGGGATATTTTTGCTTAAGCATTGAAATACATTCAAGTACAGCTTTAACTGCATTATTTTTAAGCAGCATATTTTTAATATCTTTATCCTTAAAACTAATGTCGCTGTAATTTTTCCATATGGCGCTTCTAATCTGCGGCATCATATCAGGTTTTCCCCAGTCCACGCTGCAGCCCATTGCAAAAGATTCGATTACCACAGAAAAAACGGGCATTATCATGTCATAGCCCAGCATTTCATAGTTTGCGCGGGAGAGTTCAAACATCTTTATGGCATCATAATGGGCCTCAGGGAAAAAGGCATTCATTTTCTCCATCTGAGATATTGTGGTTGAAGAGACAAAATTACCAACCCCGGGCCTTGACGGTTTCAATATGTCCCCATCAATTGTTTCTTTATTTAAAAGATTTAGAAGTATTATATCTCTGGGCTTCATTTTTATATCCACGCTTTCCCTTTATTTAAAGGCGCAAAACGGCATGAAAAAAAGGGAACCGCCCCCTTAGCTTTTCAGTTTTTTTAACATTATGCTGTTAACCAGCGCAGGGTTTGCCTTCCCTTTTGTTTTTGCCATTACCTGACCTATTAAAAACCCGATGGCCTTATCTTTTCCGTTTCTGAACTGCTGCGCAACCTCTGAATTTACCGAAATTACTTCATCAATTATTTTTTCAAGCTCGCCCTCATCGCTAACCTGCTCAAGGTTTTTCGACTTTATAATTTCTGCAGGCTCTTTTTTGTTTTCAGCCATTTCTTCAAAAACAGATTTGGCAATTTTACTGCTTATGCTGCCGCCTTCAATCATTTCAATAAGGCTGCAAAGGCTCCGGGCGCTGATGCCTGACTGGTTTATTTTAACTGATTTTTTATTTAAATATGCGGCAAAATCCCCTGTAATCCAGTTAGCCGCCGCTTTTAATTTATCGCGCCCCAAAATTTCTGCACATCTATCAAAATACTGCGCCGTATCCTTATCTGCAGCAAGCAGGCGGGCCGTCTCATCAGCCAGGCTAAAGCTTTCCCTGTACCTTTTAATTTTTTGCCCTGGAAGCTCAGGTATGGTGCTTTTTATTTCTTCAATTGCGCCTGTGTCCATTATTAAAGGGACAAGGTCAGGGTCAGGAAAATACCTGTAGTCATGAGCCTCTTCTTTTGAACGCAGAGGCTTTGTAGTATCGGTTATATGATCATAATGCCTTGTCTGCTGTATAATTTTTTTGCCTTCTTCAAGCAGGGCAGACTGCCTTTCAAATTCATGTTCCAGCCCCCTCTGGAGAAACCTGAAAGAATTAAGGTTCTTAATTTCTGTTTTTGTTCCCATTCCGGAAGAACCGGCCGGTTTTACTGATATATTTGCATCGCATCTAAGGCTTCCCTGCTCCATGCTGCAGTCGCTTACATCAAGGTAAAGAATGATGTTTCTAAGGGCTATAAGATACTCCTTTGCCTCTGCAGGTGTTTTAATATCAGGCTCAGTCACTATTTCAATAAGGGGCGTGCCGGCCCTGTTAAAATCTACAATGCTTGCGTCTGATTCGCTTATCCTGCCGCTTGAGCCGGTGTGAATGAGTTTTCCGGTGTCCTCCTCCATATGCACGCGCGTAATGCCGACCCTGCGCACATAACTTCCCATATCAACATCCAGAAATCCGTTACTTGCAAGGGGCTTGTCATACTGGGAGATCTGGTAATTCTTTGGCATATCAGGATAAAAATAATTCTTTCGGTGAAAAATGCTGCTTGCATTTATGGTGCAGTTAAGGGCAAGGCCTATTTTAACAGCAAACTGCACCGCCCTGGCGTTTATCACCGGCAGCGTTCCGGGAAGGCCCAGGCATACGGGGCAGGTGTGGGTATTGGGTTCTGCACCAAATGAAAGCGCGCATCCGCAGAACATCTTTGTATTTGTTGAAAGCTCAACATGCGTTTCAAGCCCTATGACGGCTTCGTATTTTGTTGGCGCCTCAGCATTATTACTATTTTTAATATTATTCATACCAGTCATTCATATAAATGCAAAGGAAATTTATTAAAACCTATTGCCTTTTCAAGGCTGTAAGACGTCCTGAAAAGCAAATCTTCCCTTAAGGTTCCTGCAATTATCTGCAACCCTATGGGCAAATTTTCTGAAGAAAGTCCAGATGGAATTGAAATTGCAGGAAGTCCCGCAAGATTTACAGGAATTGTGCAAATATCTGAAAGATACATCATTAAAGGGTCGTCTGTCTTTTCCCCGATTTTAAATGCTGTCGTGGGTGAGGTCGGTGAAATAAGGACATCGTATTTTTCAAAGGCTTTTTTAAAATCATTAATTATAAGGGTTCTTACCCGCTGGGCCTTTTCATAATAAGCATCGTAATATCCGGATGAGAGGCAGTAGGTGCCTATCATTATGCGCCTTTTAACCTCTGCACCAAAACCTTCAGCCCTTGTTGATTTATACATCTGGCGCAGGGTTGAAGCTTGCATATTTCTGTGGCCGTACCGCACCCCGTCAAATCTTGATAGGTTTGAGCTTGCCTCTGATGGGGCAATCATATAATAAACGCTTAATGCATACTCAAGCG
>JACVJB010000197.1 GCA_015711775.1 Actinomycetota bacterium
GCGCAGCCCTCCGGAGATATAACAGAATATGTTGAGTTTTCAAGCATCATTACAAAATTGCCAATCGCAAGGGCAAGCGCGCCGCCGCTTCCACCCTCGCCAATAAGCACTGTTATAGTTGGAACATCTAATGAAAACATCTCATAAATGCTCCTGGCTATAGCTCCTGCCTGTCCTGAATCCTCTGCTTCAAGAGCAGGGTAAGCACCGGGAGTGTCAATAAAAGTTACCAGGCAGAAGCCGAATCTTTGCGCAATGTCCATTATTCTTACCGCTTTCCTGTACCCCTGCGGCATACTGGAACCAAAATTATATTCTATTCTTTCTTTTATGTTCCTTCCCTTATTATGCCCTATAACCGCAACTGTAATGCCGTCAAGAATTCCAAGCCCTGCAATAATTGATTTATCATCAAAACCTTGTCTGTCCCCTGAAAAAGATATGAAATCATCAAATATGCCGCTTATATAATCAGGAGTGTGTGGCCGGTTTTCATCCCGGGATAGCTGTACTATGCGCCATGTCTTTAATGACTGGCTTTCAACCTGCCTGTAATTTTCTATCTGTTCTGCAAGTTTTTTTTCTGCATCATTAAAATGAACGCCTGAAAATCCGGTTATTTTCTTAAGCTTTTCGATTTTAAAAACGGATTTAAGCGTATCCTTTAAAAAACTCCTGGGCAGACTTTTTATTTTATCAATTTCCATTCATTTTCCATGTTATTAATTTTTATTTGTAAACATGTACAGCAGCTTTGCCAGCACATCCCTTATTTCATGCCTTTTTAAAATCATGTCAACCAACCCGTTTTTAATATTTCTTTCCGCAAGGCCAAAATCAGAGGGGATTTCCTTTTTGATGGTCTGCTCAACTACCCTTGGCCCTGCAAAGCAGAAAAGGGCGCCTGGTTCAGTTATTATAATGTCTGCAATAGTTGCAAAGCTTGCGCTTACACCGCCAGTTGTCGGATGAGTTATTATACAGAAATAGGCAAGACCCGCCTGTCTTAGCCTGTGTATGCATGAAACTGTTTTAGCCATTTGCATAAGAGAGATAATACCTTCCTGCATCCTTGCTCCGCCTGAAGCGCAAAAAATAACAAGTGGAAGGTTTTTTTCAATACTGTTATCTGCAGTTATTTTTATTTTTTCACCCACTACGCTTCCCATACTTCCGCCCATAAAACTGAAATCCATAAAACATATTGAAGTCTTTATTCCTTTTATTTCAGCTTCTCCTGCAACAACAGCTTCGCTGATGCCAGATTTCTGCATGGCTTCCTCAAGCCTTTCGCTGTATGGCTTTACATCATGAAACTTTAAAAAATCCACAGAAAATAAATTTTTTGCAAGCTCGGTGAAGCTGCCTTCATCCGCAGTTATTTTTATTCTTTCATGCGCTGAAAGCATATCATGAAAACCGCACTGCGGGCATACCTTCAGATTATTTATAAAATCCTCTTCGCTGATACTTTTTCTGCACTTTTTACAAATTATTTTTTCCATCATTTTTTATCCGGTAAACTTTTTAAAGCCTATGGTTACATTATGGCCCCCAAACCCCATTGAATTTGAAAGGGCAAAATTAACCTTTTTTTTCATGCTGACTTTTGGCGTGAAATTCAAGCCTCCACAGTTTTTATCCGGATTATCAAGATTTATTGTCGGAGGAATAAAATCATTATTTACTGCAAGCACAGTGGCCACAGCTTCTATTGCGCCTGCTGCTCCAAGACAATGCCCATGCATGGACTTGGTTGAACTTATATTCAATTTTTCCGCATATGTGCCAAAACAGTTTTTAATTGCAACGCTTTCAACAACATCATTTAAAGGCGTTGATGTGCCGTGTGCATTGATATAATCTATATCACTTTTATTTACTTCGCCTTCCGCAAGACAGTTATTTATGCACCTTATAACATTTGCACCTGTTTCTTCAAGCGCTGTCATATGAAACGCCTCACCGCTCATTCCATATCCGAATAATTCAGCATAAATTTTTGCTTCTCTTGAAAGCGCATACTCAAGCTCCTCCAGGACAAGCACTCCGGAGCCTTCCCCCATTACAAAACCGTCCCGGTCAACGTCAAAAGGCCTTGATGCTTTTTCGGGTTCATCATTTCTTGAAGACATTGCATTCATATTTGAAAAACCGGCCATACCAAGAGGTGTTATTGCAGCTTCACTGCCTCCGGCAATCATAACTGTTGCCGCGCCTCTTTTTATTATTTCAAAAGCATCTCCTATTGAATTTGAACCGGCTGCGCATGCTGTTGTTGCGGTGCTTACAGGGCCCTTGGCTCCTGTAAAGATTGACACCTGCGCTGCGGCCATATTGCAGATTATCATTGGTATCAAAAAAGGCGTAACTCTTTCAGCGCCGCGCTCCAGCAATATTGTATGCTGCGTTTCCAGCGTCATTAGCCCCCCAATACCGCTGCCGATATAAACACCTGTTTCATTTTCATTTGAAGAGTTTATCACAAGATCTGCATCTTTTACTGCCATTGAAGCTGCCCCCACTGCAAACTGCGCAAATCTGTCCATTCTTTTTGCAGCTTTAAAATCCATATAATCAGAAGGATTAAAATTTCTGATTTGCGCAGCTATTTTTGATGAATGGCCTGAAGTATCAAACGTATCAATCAGGCTTACGCCCGATTTACCTGAAATCAAACTTTTCTTAAAATCTGCAAGGCCTGTTCCAATGGCAGATATTACCCCCATACCTGTAACAACTACGCGCCTGTCACATTTATTTCTTTCTGTCATATACTTTTTTTCCCTTATCTGTTTTTCTTTATTATAAAATCGTTTTTAAATGCCCATTCCGCCATCAAGACTTATAACTGTGCCGGTTATATACTCAGAATCAGGGCCCGCAAGAAAAACTGCAGTCTTTGCTACATCTTCAGGTTTTCCGAGCTTGCCGGAAGGTATTGCGCCAATAAGGCTTTCCTTTATTTTTTCACCAAGTTTTTCAGTCATTTCTGTTTCAATGTATCCGGGCGCAATGGCATTCACATTAATATTCCTGCTTGCAACTTCCCTGGCAAGCGATTTGGTGAGCCCAATAAGCCCCGCTTTTGATGCTGAGTAATTGCACTGGCCGGCGTTTCCCTTTACACCAACAATTGAAGAAATGTTTATTATCCTTCCATTCCTTCTTTTAACCATATGTTTAACCACATGTTTTGAACAGATAAAAGCGCCTGTGAGATTAATATCAATTACTTTTTTCCAGTCATCAAGGCTCATCCTTAAAATAAGATTGTCGGCAGTTATTCCGGCATTGTTTACAAATATATCAACAGCTTCTTTTTCATTTATTATTTCCTGTATGTTTTTTTCGACTGAAATTTCATCCGTAACGCTGACATTTTTAAAAAAAACTTTATTTTTTCCAAATATTTTTTCAAATTCTGCAACAGTTTCATTTCCTGCCTTGTCATTGACGTCAAATATATAA
>JACVJB010000198.1 GCA_015711775.1 Actinomycetota bacterium
AAATCTTAAAAACAGGTAAATTGCCGCCAAAATTTATTGGAATTAAAGAATATGAAAATATTTAAGCCGGAAAAAATGGTTATATTTGCAAACTGGAAAATATACATGAGATCCAGGAGCGAAGTTAAAAATTATGTAAGCGTGCTAAAAGATGAGCTTAAATATTTTAAGTCAGAAGTTCTTGAAATTCATATTATGACAGATTTTCTCTCTTTTGATTATGTAAATTCCTGCCTGTCAGAAACACAAATTAAAACCGGCGTTCAGGATTTATTCTGGGAGGATTCCGGCTCTTACGCCGGAGAAGTGTCGCCGCTGATGTTAAAGGATCTGGGATGCGACAGCGCTTATATTGGCCACTCTGAGAGAAAAACTTACTTCGGGGAAAATGATGAGGATATAAATAAAAAGGTGCTTGCTTGCCTTAGAAATGGCATAAAGCATTTTATGTTTATAGGTGAAACTATGCAGGAGCTTGAAGCGGGGCAAACAGAAGCTGTCTTAAAAAGGCAGCTTGTAAAGGGCCTTGAAAATGTAAGTGGTGAAATGCTCGAAAACACCGTTATAATATATGAGCCCAGGTGGGCAATCGGCCAGAAAAATTCAGCCTCAGCAAATACAATAAGTTCCATGCACGTACTCACAAGAAAGCTGCTTTCAGAAATTTACAGCGGTGAAAAAGCAAATCGCATACCGGTGCTTTACGGGGGAAGTGTTAACCTGGATAATATCAGGGAAATAATCTCAATAAAAGAAGTTGACGGAATCGGCGCTTCACGCGCGGCTCTTAATCCGCATGATTTTGTAAAACTTGTAAGAATCACAGAGGAAGAAGCAGTTAGAAGAAACAGGGTGGGAAAGGTATAATTTGCAGCTAAATGCTTTTTCAACAGCGCTTATAGCAGCAACTATTATTAATGCCACTCTTGCATATTTTACCTGGAAAAAGCGGCCCGCTGCAGGCAGTACAGTATTTTTCATTCTTCTTATTGCAGTAAGCGTGTGGACGTTTTTTGCAGTTTTTGAAGCTATATCCAGGACAGTATTTTATAAAACCTTATTTTCAGTTCTTACATATCCCGGCATAGTTTCTGTGCCTGTATTTTTCTTTATATTTGTATGCAGCCATGCAAAAATTCAGTATTTCTTAAAAGCAAAAAATCTGGCATTTCTTTTTATAATCCCGGTTTTAACTGTTGTAATGGCTGCAACAAACAGTTTTCACAGGCTTCTGTGGAAAGAAGTATCGCTTGGAAAAAATGATCTGGCAGGCATTTACGGAATATATTCTCCTGGAGCATGGTTCTGGGTAAATATTGCATACAGCTATATTTTAGTTGTTGCTGCCTTGCTTATATTAATTGCTGCGCTGCTGAGGTTTCGCCATTTATACAATCTTCAGTCAAGGATACTTATAATTGCATCACTTGCGCCTTTTCTTGCAAATCTTGTTTATGCCTTTTCTCCGAAATCCATTGTCGGTTTTGATATTACCCCGGTCTTTTTTACTGTTTCGGGAATATTTCTGTACTATGCCCTTTTTTATTTCAAGTTATTTGATCTTAGCCCGGTAGCATGGGAAACAATTATTGAAAGCATGGATGACGGCGTAATACTATTTAATCTCCAGGACAAAGTAGTGGATGTGAATGAAAAATTCAGTGAAATTCTTGGCATTGAAAAGGTTAGGCTGGGAATGCAAAAAGATGCCATTTTCAGTAAAATTCCTGAAATGTCCATACTTTATGATTTGGCCGGTAAAAATCAAAGAAAGGAGGTATCATTTAATAAAAATGGTTCCAGGACATATCTGCAGATAACTTCGTCGCCTCTTTTCAATAGGGACAAGAAGAAGGTAATCGGAAGTATTTTTATTTTTAGAGATATAACTGCATCAAAAATATCCGAGCAGAAACTTAAAGAGACAAAAAACCTGCTCTCAGACATAATTGATTTTCTGCCCGATCCCACATGTGCAATTGATATGGAAGGAAGAGTTATAGTCTGGAATAAAACAATGGAAAAGCTTTCCGGAATAAAGAAAAAAGATATTCTTGGCAAAAGCGGCTATCCTTATTCTGTTCCATTTTATGGCAAGCCAAGGCCCGTGTTGCTTGATCTTGTCCTGCACAGGGATTTAAATATTGAAAATTTATATGATAATATAGAATATATTGATGATAAAATTACTGCTGAAGCCCGCATTAGCAATAAGGCAAACAATATGAATTTTTATTTCTGGTCCATTGCCTCGCCTCTTTACGGCCCGGAGGGTCAGATAATTGGTTCAATAGAATCTGTCAGGGATATCACTGACAGGAAAAATATGGAAAAAAAGCTAAAGCATATTTCCTTTCATGATCCGCTTACAAAGCTTTATAACAGGGCATTTTTTGAAGAAGAGCTAAAAAGGCTCGACAGCCCGCGTTATATGCCAACAAGTATAATAATGTCTGATGTTAATGGTCTTAAGCTTGTTAATGACGCATTCGGGCATGATAACGGTGACAGTCTTTTAAGGCAGGCGGCAAAAATTATAAAAAGCTGCTGCCGCGGGGTGGATGTCGTTGCCCGCTGGGGAGGAGATGAGTTTGTAATTTTACTGCCCCAGACAAATACTGCTCAGGCTCTAAAAATTATTGAAAGAATAAAAGAAGCATGCGATAAGACATCGGGATTAAAAATACCTGTGAGCATAGCTCTGGGTTGCGCAACAAAAACTGTCGAAAAAGACAGCGTACGGAATATTTTAAAAAAAGCAGAAGACAAGATGTACAGAAGCAAACTGCTTGAGGCAAAAAGTGTCCAGAACCAGATAGTAAAATCACTGACAAATACATTGTATGAAAAGAATATCGAGACTGTGAGCCATTCAAAAAGAGTTATTGACCTTTCAATAAAAATGGGCCAGAAGCTCAAACTGGCGCCCGACAGAATGGATGAGCTTATACTGCATGCAAGCCTTCATGATATTGGCAAGGTTGCAGTAGGGGAGGAAATAATCAAAAAAAAAGGAAAACTTACTGATGAGGAATGGCATAAAGTTAAAAAACATTCAGAGGCGGGTTACAGGATTGCAAGCTCATCTTCGCTCCTTGTCCCTATTGCGGACTATATTCTTGCCCAGCACGAGTGGTACAACGGCAAAGGCTACCCGAGAGGCTTAAAGGGTGATAACATACCGCTGATATCAAGAATTGTGGCAATTGCAGACGCATATGATGTTATGATAAGCAAGCGCTCATATAAAAAAACAAAAAGCAGGCAGGAAGCAATTGAAGAGCTAAAAAAATTTGCAGGAATTCAGTTTGACCCTGAACTTGTAAAAGTTTTTATAGAAATAATACAATAATCCAAATAATTAAATAAATAATTCTCAACCCCTATTATCCCGGTAAATATTATATTATTCAGCAGAAGTACTGCTAAAATTTTCATATTGACAGAAACTTTATCCGTAGTA
>JACVJB010000199.1 GCA_015711775.1 Actinomycetota bacterium
CATTTTATCTTCATGTGCCACAAGAGGGCAAAGTCAGGGCGCTGCGGACAAAGTTTCAGATAACAGCCAGCCGGAAATATCTGTTTTATCATTTGAACTAAGGGATTTAAACGGGGGAGATATTTACCCGGGTGAAAAGCTGTCTGCAGTCATAAAGGTGTTAAACAGCGGTAAGGCTGCAGCAGAAAATATTTCACTTACGCTTTCTCTTCCTGAAATACTTCTGCCTGATGGCGGCAGCGAAAACACTTTAACTGCAAAAAGCAGCTCTTCAGGAAATACAAATACTGAAATAACAATATCCGGGGACACTGCGGAAATCAAAAATCTTAGCGCCGGCGCAGAGGCAGTTGTTGAAATACCCCTGATAGTTGCCGGGCAGTTAAAGCAGGATATTACAGAAACGCTGGGCTTTGCAATAAAGGAGGGTGGAGCCGGCGAGGTTATTAGCGATGATGTAGCTTTTACGGTGTTTGGAGTCGCGCCTTATGAAAGAGACGAAATACCCATTATAGGGCTGCATGCAATTGAGGAGCATATTGAAATACCCATAGAGCTTTCAACTTTTCATTTTGATGTTCTTTGCAAAACTCTCAAGAGTTTCGGATTTGAAACCATAACTTTTACTGACATTTTAAACCATGTCCGGTATGGCAGGGTTCTTCCTGAAAAAAGCGTGATAATCGCTTCGGATGACGGTTTTGCTGATTTGTACACCAATGCTTTTGATGTGCTGAAAAAATATGATTACAAAATGACAGTTTTTCTTGTAACTGATTTCATAAAAGAAACGGACAGCGAAAGAGTGACCAATTATTTTGACAGCGACAGGCCCGTTCCCATGAGGCCAATGCTCATATGGCCGGAAGTGAAGGAAATGAGTCAGTACGGATGCGAATTTTTATCCCATTCAGCAAATCATATACGCCTGGGTCTTGCAACAGATGAGGAATTTAAGCAGGAGCTTTCAAAATCAAAAAAGGCAATAGAAGACCATCTTGGAAAACCGGTCCTGTTTTTTGCCTGGCCTTATGATAATAATGACCCCGAAAAGCTTTCATTGCTTGATGAGCTTGGCTATATTGGAGCTGTGCGGTACTGGGGCGGAATTGAAAGTATTAGTACGCTGGATTTAAAAGTGATAAAGCGGGTAGAATTTAACAGCCTTATAGCGCCCGAGTCTTATGCGACATATCTTAACCTGCACTCGGTTGAAATTGAAAGCCAGGTACAGGACAGCCCTGTAAAGGCAGGAAGTGAATTTATCCTTGAGTATAAAATAAAAAACAATGATGATATGGATTTGCTAATAACATCTATTGAGCTTGAGCTGCCTCAATCAGTCAGCCTTGAGGGGCTTGAAGAAAACGGATACATAACTCAGTATCCGGGCGTTAAAGACGGAATTTTTATGTGGGTGAGCAACGGTTATCCTGTTAAAGCTGAAGATGAAATTAATTTGAGATTAAGGCTTATTAGCAGTAAGTCCGGCGCTGATACAATAAAATTCCGGATATCCGCCTATAATGGGTATATAGAGGCTGAAGATGTTGAAATAATTGTAAATTAAACCTGAAGCCCATACTGAATATTCAAAAATGATTAACGCTTGCCGTTTTATTCTGCAATAAAAATTTAATTGCCTGTTTTAATTTAAAATTTTCAGCTCTATCTGTTCTGCCCTGAAATAGTAGTCCTGTGAAGTTACTGAAAAATCTATAACAGCATCACCAGGCGCTGAAGCCTGCAGGATTAGTATAATATTCATGCTGTCCCCGGCTTTTACCGGGAAAGTTTTTACCCACATATATTTACCCTGGGATAATGAGGGCTCAATGTTTACGCTTCCATTACTGCCCACTCCGGCAAAACTGAGTTTTTCAGAAAGGGCAAGCTCCAAAGAGGTCACTTCCAGATCAGAATCATTGTCATTAATAATTGTATATTCAACTTCAAATTTTTCTCCAAAACTAAAAGGGCCAGCCTTTAATTCCGGAATAATCTTTAAATTCTTTTTCTCTCCCGCAAAATCATAAAAAACTATATATTCATTCATGCGTTCCCAGGTATAGCCGTCGATTTTTTTTACATTAAATACTGCAATAAGCTCCTCCTCAATTCCCACAAAGTATATCTTTTTGCCCTCTTCAATATTCTTCCTGACACTTTCCTCGTTATAACTGTCATCCCTGTTTGTGATAAATGTAATGTTTTTATCCTGCCTTTCATAGGTATTTATAAACTCGCCTATATTGGAAGCTGAAGAGGATACATAAAGGACCGAATTGTCCTGCATGTGGTCAAATATTTTGTTCCAGTAAACATATATTTCAAGTGGTTTTGAAAAGTCGGCCTTTTTATAATTTTTTGCTGCCATAAGAATTGGTGAAAGCATAAAAATTATTATAAGTATCACTGCTGTAAGATTTCTTAAAAAAAGACCGGATGCCAGATAATGTACACGGTTAGTTTCGGCACTTTTTTTAAACCTGTTCATAAAATAATTGAATATAAGCAAAAGACCCCAGGCAAAATAAATCGATACTGCCATCATTGCATTCAAAGAATAATTTGGCGGGCTGTAGGGAAGATAAAGGCTTATAATTATTATATTAAACGCAATCATTAGGACAGAACTAAGCGCAAATCTCCAGTTTTTTATGAAAAGGTAGATAAGGCCGGCTAAAGCTATTACAAGCAGTATTATCCCGAAATTATCATATATTGTTGTAAAAAAATCTTTGGAGATTTTCAGAAAATTTGCAAAATCCTTATCTTCAAAACTTCCTCCATGGATTTTACCGGACACGCTCCTGCCGGTAACATAATAAATAAAACCTTTGAGGCTGGTTACCGGGCCATAACCCTGAAGGGACCTTATCGGAATCCATGCATACAAAGTCAGCGGCATTAAAAAGAACAGAATCCCAATGAGCACCGCTTTTGCGCTTTTAAACATTTTCGGGTTAACCAGTATAATATACAAAAGAAACGCAGGCATAATAAAGAATGCAATTGGATGATTTGTCAGGCTCAAACCGAGGGCTGAGGCAAATAAATACAGATGTTTTCTCTGCTTTTTCTCAGCATAAAGAAGGGCAGAGTACAGTATGAGCGCAATAAAAAAACTGTTTATTGTATCAAATTCCAGCCTGTTGGCTATTGTCCAGTAAGTGTAGGTAAAAGCAAAGGTCAAAGCTGCCGCAAAGCTTATAAATGCATTATTTATAATTTTATTTGCTGCAAGAAACAGCAGAAGTATCGTTGGGGCGCCAAATACTGCAGAAAGAAGATTTAACCTGTATGCAATATCACCAACTGGAAGCAATGTAAATAATTTTCCGAGCATTGAAAATGTGGGATATCCAGGATCGGCAGCAGGTGCCCGTTGGCTTCGCAGTATGACTTCTTGACTTGTTTCAACCGTAACATGGCAGGCCGCACGTTGTCGTGGCAAAGAG
>JACVJB010000200.1 GCA_015711775.1 Actinomycetota bacterium
TGCATTTTTTAATTTCCGGCAACATAAAACATGCACTGTTATTATAATCAGTAAGCGCATCCGGATTAATATTATAATTATTTACTGCAAACCAGCGGTTTAAAGTGTGGCTGAATGCAAGAAAACGACAGAAGTGCAGGAAATAAAAAACAGGTATTTGCTGATCATCTTCTGCACTCTCAGGCAGTTTTTCAAGATAATTTTTATAGTCATAAGATATAAAGCCGGCCAGGCCGCCTGTGAAATCAGGTAACCGGCTTTTTCCCTTAACATTTTCTGCTGCAGTAAATTCTTCATTTTCATAAAAATATTTTAAGTTGTTACTATCTGCGCAGGTTTTTAAAATAGTTTTTATAAATAATGGCGGTTGTATATTATAAATAACTTTTTTTAAATTATTTTCTTTAACGCTATTAAGTGTAATGTTTATATTGTTTTTTTTAACAAAAAATCTGCCGGAATCATTTTTAAAAACACAATTTGTAAAATCCTCAATTAAAGACTGGCTTAACCTGACCGGATCTTTTTTAAAAAGACTATTTTCAATTACAACATCATTTCCCGGATATATTATTTCACCGTATTTTCCTGATACTTTTACTGCAAAATCAGGTTCGAATAAAAGATAAGAATATTTTGAATATTTATTTGGAATCAGGCTGCTGTCAAGAAAAACCATATATCTGTATTTTCCGGAACTGCTCAAAGAGTGAAACAATTCACTGCACTCAAAATCAAAATCTACAGGAGCTACCACAGATATTACAGTTTTTAAATTTTTTTTCATCATAAGGCTATAAAATTTTTCAGGAGTTTCAGTCCTTCTTTTGTTAAAAAAGATTCAGGATGAAACTGCACGCCCTCAAGTTTAAATTCTTTGTGCCTGATGCCCATGATAATGCCATTTTCAGTCCAGGCTGAAACTTCAAAATCCTGCGGCAATGTATTTTCTTTAATTATTAATGAGTGATATCGCGCAGCTTCAAAGGGATTGTCTACAGATTCGAAAATGGATTTGCCGTCATGATATATCATTGAAGTTTTTCCATGAAACACTATACCTGAGTTTATTATTTTTGCCCCGAATGCCTCTCCTATGCACTGATGGCCTAGGCACACCCCCAGTATTGGTATTTGCTTATACAGGTCTGATATAATTTCTTTTGAAATGCCTGCATCAGCAGGCTTGCCCGGCCCGGGAGATATAACAATTTTATGTGGCGCAAGATTTCGGATTTCACCTACAGTTATTTTATCATTTCTTCTTACCTTAATGTTTTCTCCAAGGACTCCAAGATACTGCACCAGATTGAACGTGAAAGAATCATAATTATCAATCATAAGTATATCTATGTTATTTTTCTTCTTATTGCTGCACATTTTTATTTTTATATTAAACGTTTTTATATATCCTGCCCGCGAAATTACCTCACAAAAAAATTAAAAATTATTTTTGAATTAATGGAAATACCATTTTATAATATTTTTCATGATTCATGTAGAAAACCTTACAAAAATATTTGGCAGTATCAAAGCTGTTGACAATATTTCCTTTGACATAAGCAAAGGACAGGTTTTCAGTTTTTTAGGGCCTAACGGCGCCGGTAAAACCACAACCATAAGAATGCTTGCAACCCTGATTAAACCAACAAGCGGCACAATAATAATTGATGATAAAGATAGCTTCCAAAACCCGGAACATATAAGGTCAATACTAGGCATACTTACAGAAACTCCGGGAATGTATGAAAAAATTTCTGCATATGAAAACCTTGAATTTTTCAGCAGTTTTTATGACAGGGATAAAATTGCAATTAAAACCAGTATAGAAAAATATTTAAAAATATTTGATCTCTGGGACAGGAGAAACTGGCCTGTTAAAACCTATTCAAAAGGAATGAAGCAGAAGCTTGCTCTTGCAAGGGCTCTGTTGCATGAGCCTAAAATACTTTTCCTTGATGAGCCCACAGCAGGCCTTGATCCGGAAAGCGCTTTTATGGTAAGAAAATTTATAGAAACTTTAAAAAAAGATTCCTGCACAACAGTTTTTTTATGCACACATAATCTTGAGGAAGCCCAGAATCTGTCTGATATTGTCTGCATTATAAAACACAGGATAATAACGATTTCAACCCTTGATGAGCTCCAGAAAAATTCAGGTGCAAACACAGAAATAATATTTAAAAACAATCCGGAAAAATATAAGGACATATTTGAACAGTTTTCTGAGAAAAATTCAATTAAAATAACAGATAACCGCGTTATCGTGAATATCTCTGACCCGAAAAAAACAAATCCGGAAATAATAAAAAAGCTTTCAGATGCTGGGGCAGAAATAATATATTTTAATTCTTTAAAGGCAAACCTTGAACAGATTTATCTTGACATGATTAAAAATTAGCTGTAAAAACCTGTTAAATCACATAAGGGATATTTAATGAAAAATGCGCTGATAATATTCAAAAAAGAAATAAAAGAAATTATAAAAAATAGAAGCATATGGCTTCCGATACTGGCGGTAAGCATAATGTTTTCTGTATTATTCCCGACAATAATTACAATTTCTCTGGAGTCATTTATTAAAGATCCTGATACTAACCGGTTTATTTTAAGAGTTTTCCAGGACACTGAAAATATAGAAAGAACATTTCTTGATTTTATAATAAAACAATTTATGGTTTTTCTCCTTCTTATACCTGCAATGCTTCCAAGCCTTATTGCGCCGGCATCAATAGTGCTTGAAAAGGAGAGCAACACCCTTGAGCCTTTAATTGCAACTCCGGTTAAAACACGTGAGCTGCTTCTTGGAAAAACCCTGACAAGCATGGTGCCATCTTTTATAACATCGCTGATAAATTTCATACTTTTTACTATTGTCGTTGATTCTATCGCATATATAAAATTTGGCATACTGCCGCTTCCGACATGGGAATGGCTCATCCTTGCATTTATTCTCAGTCCTGTAATTTCATTTATAATTACAATGGTGAGCATGATTATTTCATCAAAATCAACAGATATAAGGTCGGCTCAGGGCATAGGCTCAGTTATCATATTTCCCGTTTATGCAGTTATCGGCATGCAGATAGCCGGGCTCTTTATTTTAAACGCATGGTTTATACTTATTGCATGCCTTGTGCTTCTGGCTTTGTGCCCGCTGCTTTTGAAGCTTGCAGTAAGGGTATTTGACAGGGAAAATATACTCACTAAATGGAAAATGAAGTAAATAATTTTTAAACGGCAATATTTATTACCGACTTTCGTTTTCCTTTTGCTCAAGAAGTATTCTTTTTATGAGCTCTATTTCTTTTTCAGTAAATTCTTTTGCCTTATTATAGCTTGAAATAACACTCTGAACTATTTCAGCATACTTCTCTTTTGTGATATTCTTAATTTTAGATGCTTTTTCTTCAGCCTTTTCCCTTATATCCAGTACAGCTTTTTTAATTTCAGTCCT
>JACVJB010000201.1 GCA_015711775.1 Actinomycetota bacterium
TCTCAGAATTTTGAAAACTGGTATGCCAACTGCCCAGGCTTAAAAGTTGTTGTTCCATTTACGCCTTATGATGCCAAAGGTTTATTGAAAACCGCCATTCGCGATAATGATCCTGTAATTTTCATGGAGTCGGAATTAATGTATGGCGACAAAGGCGAAGTGCCTCAGGAAGAATACCTGATACCCATAGCGGACAAATATTCGGCACTACAAAAACAGTATGAAATGTTCTAACCAGCAAAAAACACCCCATACAGCGGCATTTCTTCAAATTTGGAGCCTGTTCGTACGGCTTGGCTGACCAGGCAGGATTCGAATCGGGTCAGGTGATTAAGATAATTTAGATAATTTCATATTTATCTTATCTAAAAGCTCCGGGAAGTTTCGGACATTTAAATTTTTTACCGCTTCTATTGCAATGCTTGCGCAGGCAAATGCATCTTCTTTTGCATTATGGTGGTTAAAGCTTATTTCAAGATTCTTTGCCACAGTTTTAAGTTTATAATTCTCAAGGTCTTTCCAGACCCGCCTTGAGAGACTTACCGTACAGGCATAAAAAAGTTCAGGCGCATCAATGCGATAAACCTTCAGTATGGATTGCAGCACACCAATATCAAAACTTGCATTATGGGCTATAATTATTTTACCTTCTATAAACTTTTTTACAGCTGGCCAAATTCTGTAAAATTCAGGTTTTTTTTCAACGTCCTTTTCTGATATATTGTGCAGGTATGTGTTAAAATTATTAAACCTCATCTCCGGAGGCTTTATAAGCCAGTGTTTTAAAGCAGTGATAGCATTATTTTCAATTACTGCTATACCAAGGGAGCAGGCGCTTGTGGGGGATTCGTTTGCAGTTTCGAAATCAATAGCTGCGATTTTACATGACCTGTTCATAATAGATTCATTTAAAAATAATTAATAATACAAAGACCTGAATTTTTTCCGGCTTATCCCTCAGCAGGGGATATTACTGTTAAATTATCTTAAGTGTTAAGTATATTGCGTTTGGATTTAAAAACAATAAAAGATATAATTATGCTATGAAAATAGAAGAAAAAATAAGAATGGCTATGGAAAAAACGGAAATACTCCTGCAGCCAAAAAAACTTTTGGCTACTTATGAGTCCACTACGGTAAAGTACTATATCCTCACAACTCCATTTTACCTTGAATTTGAAGGCAGAAGCCAGGACTCAGAGACAATTGTAAGGGAAGGAAGGATAACCTGGCAGAAACCAAAGCTCATTGCCCCGCATTATGTTATGAGGACAGAAGGGTTTAGCGAGGAAGCAAAAAAAGCATTCATGATGGTAGCAGGTGAGAACTCTGATATTGCCATGATGCTTTATAAGCTTAGATTCATTAAAGACTATGACCATATGGATATAATTTCAAGCCCGCTGGATCAGGTAAAACAGAAAATTGTTGACGATATTGAAAGCAGGCAGGATCCTTTCTCAGCAGTAATTAAAGGCATTGATGAATTCTGGGATGTATCTCTTACAAAATTTATATATGAGTTAATGGTAAACAGCGCATACAATGCGCAGCTTCCAGATTTTAGCAGCAGCAGAATGCTAAGCACGAACCAGCATGGATTTTCAGTACTGGCAAAGGATTATGACGGGATACCGTTAATCGCAAAAAGGGAAATAGAAAATCTTTTTATTCTTTATAAAAAAGGCGCAATAGATGCAAAACATCTGAAAGAGGAAATAGACGGTTGGGGGCTTTTTGATCACTACCAGGATAGGTTTTTAGGTCTTTTTAAAAAGTAGGCAAGGTTGAAGCATTCTGCTAAAAACCTTATATTATAAAATAAAAAAATATTTGGAAATATAGTAAACAGGAGAGGTTATGGAAGAAAAGATTAAAACAGCAATTGAAATTGCAATGGAAAAGGCAGCGCTGCTGGAAGATCTTTCTGATGAAGAGAAAGAGGAAATAGAAAACAGGAAAAAACTTGAACCCATAATGTCGGGATTTTACAAAAATTTGCTGAAGCCTGAAGATTTGTGGAATAAACTTAAAGGGGAAAAGCAGTCTATTCTGAAAATGGCCCAGGTAAACCTTATTGATTCATTGAAATTTAATCTTGAAAATAATGAAATGAAAAGGAGAATAAAGGCGATTATAGCGGTTGAATCTTTAAAAAAGGATCAGAAAACATCGGCTATACAGCAGGGCCTTGCATCAATTGAAAATCTTATAAAAAGAGCAGAATCTGAAAAAAGCCAGGTTCAGGAGCAATTTAAGAAAGCTGTGGAAAGCAATCCCCAGGCAAGAAACCGTGTTATTGAACAAAATGGCGCTAAAATGGTATTAAAGCTTTCTGTAGAAGATGCAATACTGCATAATCCTCAATGGAAACAGTATATTTCTGAATTTGAGTCAAGAAATGAAAAAGAGTTCACTTCAATAATTGCACAGGTTAAGAAATATATATAATTCTTTAGAATTTACTGCCATTTTTCAAGCGATATTTTTAACGATTCATACCCATTTTGCTTTGCAACCTCGCTAAGTTTTAAACCCTTGCCCAGCGCATCTGCGGCAAGCATCATCGATCGCGCACCCTCTGTCGGACCCGAAGGATGCCCAAGTATGGCGCCGCCTGATGCCAGAACAATTTCTTTTCCAAGATCATTAACTATCTTTTCTGCACTATTGGGGTGCACGCCTCCGCCGATAACCGGCATTGTTTCCCGCAAATTTCCCAGAGGTAGCCTCTGCAAATCTGCAATTTGCATATATCTGATTTTCATAAATGGATATGTACTGTAAGGAGAACTGAACATGCACATGTCTGCGCCTGCTATGCGTGCAAGTTTTCCAAGTAAAGTCGGTGTTGAAATACCAGTATAAGGTGATTCAGATAAAGAGCCCGCAGTTGCATAATGAGCAAGCACGGGAATCGTAACTTCTGAATTTTCAGCCAGGGCCTGGAGTGAACCTATACCTGCGGCAATAAAGTTTACCATAAGCATTCCAGCGCCCGCGTCTACAGCTCTTAGAGCATGTTCAATCATCCTGTCGGGTCTGTCGGTTATGTTTACACAGTAAACAGTAAAGTGCCCGGTCTCCTCCTCAACTTGTTTTGCAGCTTTCACATAAGCTTTTACTCTATCCTCTATAGAATTGTAAGAAGCATTTGAAAAGAGTTCATCATCTTTAATAATATCCACTCCTCCAAGGGCAATACTTTTAAATATTTCTGCTCCTTCTTCAGCAGAAAAACCAAGACATGGCTTTATCATATTCAATATTATAGGCCTTCTGGGTATATTAAAATAATCATATATTCCATCAATACCAAATCTTGGACCCTTAAAACTTTTTAAAAATTTTTTTGAGAATTTAATATCTATAAGTTTGACCTGGGCAGAAGTCGACACATCATTTCCAAGAAGCGTCGTAAGCAGTATTGGTAATTGCGGTATATAATTTTCATC
>JACVJB010000202.1 GCA_015711775.1 Actinomycetota bacterium
GCTTTCGGAAAATAGCTCCCGTCATTTATTACAGCCACTTCCAGATCCTTTCCTTCAGGACCTTTACCCTTTAATGCCGCTGCAACCTGATTATATAGTTCTTCTCCCAATAGTTCTTTTAAACCCATTTTTAATTACCTCCTGCTTAGTTTTTTTAAGGTGTTACCCGCCACCCTTGCGGTCTTGTTTCTTTTTACCCTGACAATGCCAAAAAAGGGCAATATATTAAGCCTTATTGCTAAGGCTTTCTTTTCTTGTCCTCCCTGCTGCATTATGGTAAAATTTGCATGAAGGGAGGTGAGCTTATATGCAAATAGATTTTGATAAAATAGCTCAAAATGCGCATGATGAATTTATTAAAAAGTTGGTCACAAAAGGCTATTCCAGTTTTTCTTCTATTAATCTTCCGGATGATATCAAAGATAATGTTGAAAATTATACACTGGTAATAGATTTTGTGCTTACAACGATTTCATCTGCATTGAATCAATATGATTCTATTTTGCGCTCTGAACTGAAGAAACAAGGAATTCATCTCGAATAGCCTGGGACGCAATCAAAAATATTTTTTCAGGATCTACAGGCCGCAGTATTTTATCTTCAATTGCGGCTATTTTTTTTTCTAATTCTTCCAATCTCTGCTCTAACGTCATTTTCTCTCACCTCACTTTCCTAACTTCCTAACGCAAATTGTCAGCAGCAAAAGCGGTACTAATATGTACAAAGCAGTAATTTGCTTCCTCACAAGTGCATTTAATACAGCAGCAGATGTAAAGCCTATTGTGAAAAGGTTGAAATCATCTAACCAGGACAGTTTTAATATTTCTTTCAGGGTTTTCATGCTACTACCTCACCTTCTGGGCATAATAAAAGCACCCACTGTTCAAGCAAGTGCTTATGTCGCTATATCCGCTATCCCTTTTATTATTTCTCCTGCCTTTTTAAGAATAGAGTTTTCTTGCAAATATTCAAGCCCTTTTAGTGTGATTTTTATGTTGTGTATTTTTATTTGCGGCTGTTTACTTCTACATTTCTGACATTCCAGTATCCCGGTTATATACCCGTTTTCAAACAGCATTATGAGTATGTTGGCCCATCTTGTATATGTTATTTTAAGTTTTTCGCAGGATATTTCCTCAATGTCAAACTCCTCATAATCCAGCGCCGCTTCTAACGCTTTTAATATTTTGTAAATTATTTTAAAGTTATCCATACTTTCACCCACCCCAAAAGGTACAATAAAAGCACCTGCCGTTTGACATGGTGCTTTGTTAATATATTTTTTCCCCTCGCTTATACGCTTCTTTTGCTTCATTTAGGCTCATTTTATTTGCCCCGCCTCTATAATCAGGCTCACTATTCTGGACATCATCATCCTGCCATCCACACACATCACAAATATCATAAGGCTCTACTTCAGCACCACAGCATTTACATTTTCTTGTTTCTACCATGTTTTTCTTTTTCTCCTTCCCAATAATTTAATCCAAGATCCGGTTTATACAACGTCGATATTTTACCATCAGGTCTACCTATAGCAAAATCATTTGTGCTTTTTCTATACTTAAACACAAAATCTGCTTCGCTAATAAATCCTTCCACATCATCGCTTAAAGGTTCAGCTAATAATTTTCTTGCTATATCCAGATATTCTTCTTCAGTAATATCCCCATAATCTTTCAAATGCTTTTTGATATGTTTTTTAAATTTTTTATCATTCGAGAAAGGTGCTTCCAGCCACTTCTTATCATCTAGTGCGCTATTCTTAGCTCCTGTATTTATTATACCACTTTTATTTTTATTTACAACATATTCCTTATACCACTGTTCATAAGTCATATCAGCAGGTACAGGATATGTTTTCCCGTCTTCACCCCTTGCAACCCTCGTTCCTTCTTTTTCGCCAAAATACGGTACAGTAGTAGAACGACAGAATGGATGAAGAGGAGGCATATTGACACCAGTAACAGCTTTATCCACATCGTACACTTTCCCGTCGTGCTCCTGGCATATTTCACTGGTTCTTAGATCCAGTGTCGCCACAAACTCATACTGTTCAATGCCATCATCCTTATATGCCTGAAGTGTTGCCTGCTCTGCCATAAATGTAGTTTCTGTGTGAAGCAGCCTGTAAGCTTCATATTCCTTAACCTGAAATACCTTTGCAAAACTTTCTGCCAGCTCTTTAGGATTTTTGCCTTGAATAAAAGATGTCGTTAAAGCTTCCCTGAGTTTGTATAATAAATCTCCCTTTTGCCTCCAAATTCTGTCCGAAAAATTAAGTCCATTAAACGGGTATTTAATGAGCTCATCTATTATCCCTGTATTTAATTGAGCAAAAGCCTGGTTAAATCCCCTGTATTGGCCCATATCAAACAAGGTTCTGTAGTATTGGTCCTGATATATATCTTTCAGTTTCTCGCTGCCTAATTGCTCATAATCTATCACATACAGCTTTTCCAGAATTTCATTAATCTGTGCTTCCAGTGCCTGATATCTTGTTATTCTTGCTTTAATCGAAAGATTCTCAAGCTCCGGATTTACCTTGCCTACGCTCTCTTTAGCCATTCTAACAAACTCTTTGAGCCTTCCTTTGAACTCTTTAAGCTCATTAAAATTCAAATAATTCTGAGCTTCTGCAAGGCTTATTTTATTATTTTGAGCGTACTTAAGGTAAAAATCATATACTACTGCGTTTATTTCCCTTTTTGCCTGCTTAAAGGCTTTTGTAAGCTCTTTGTAATACTCTTTCAAATCCTTTTCGGCAGCTTCAAGCCTTTGCTCTGCTCTTTTTTGCCAGTATTTATCCATCATCCTTCACCGGTCCTTTTAAACATATCCGGCTCTAATTCTTTTCTCTCTTTTTCTATTTGCTCCAGTTCTTTTTCAATATCCTCAGTGAGCGGATGATTCTTTGTCTTTGTCCTCTCGGATATGATATTGCCGGACATTCCAAGCATCTGGACAGTTTCAAGGTCATTCCTTATAGCGTTTCGGGTCCATGTTTGAATTATCTGCACATTATCTTTTGCTCCGATGTAACGTAATATTGCCCTAACAAGCTTCGCAAGCCCTAAACGAAACTCCGTTTCCATAAGAGCCATTTTAAGCTCAAGCAGCGAGTACAAAAACTGCAGACTTACTCCAGATGCATTACCAAAACGTTCTTGATCCGGATTCACTCCCATGCCGGATATAAATATCTGCTTTTTTACCATTTCCAAAAAAGCGTTCCTTGCTTCATGCGGTATCTCAGCCCGTATGGTACTTACAGCTCCATCAGGAGGATCCACTTTTATGGTCTTGAATTTTTTCAAATCGGCAATGAACTTGTCCCTGTCCTCATCTCCATATCCTGATATAACAAATATAACTTCCTGCACGTCATCAAGATCATTTGCAAAGCCTGACACTACTTTGTCATATGCGTCAATCAGGTCT